>JAPLOL010000012.1 GCA_026400735.1 Alphaproteobacteria bacterium
AGTGGTTCAATCCGGTCGCGTACGGCGTGCGCGAAGACAATCATCTGATCGATATGGACGAGGTCGCGACGATCGCGCGGCGCGAGAAGCCGAAGTTGATTTTGGCCGGCGCCAGCGCGTATTCGCGTCAGATCGATTTTAAGCGCTTCCGCGAGATCGCCGATGAAGTCGGTGCGCTGCTGATGGTGGATATGGCGCACTATGCCGGCCTAATCGCCGGCGGTGTCTATCAATCGCCGCTGCCGCACGCGCACGTGGTGACAACCACGACGCACAAGACGCTGCGCGGTCCGCGCGGGGGCATGATCCTCTCGAACGACGAGGACATCGGCAAGAAGATCAACTCGGCTGTTTTCCCTGGTTTGCAGGGCGGCCCACTGATGCACGTGATCGCGGCGAAGGCCGTGAGCTTTGGCGAAGCGTTGCAGCCTGAGTTCAAGGTCTATGCGCAGCGGACGTTGGATAATGCGAAAGCGCTTGCTTCTCGGCTGGTTGAGAACGGTTTGGCGGTCGTCTCTGGCGGCACGGATAGCCATTTGATGCTGGTCGATCTGCGACCGAAGAAGGTCACTGGCAAAGCGGGAGAGCAAACGCTTGAGCGCGCGATGATCACAACGAACAAGAACGGTATCCCGTTCGATCCTGAAAAGCCGATGGTGACGTCGGGTGTTCGCTTGGGCTCGCCGGCATGCACGACACGGGGCTTTGGTCCGGCCGAATTCCGTCAGGTCGCGGACCTTATCTGCGAAGTTCTGGATGGCTACGCCAAGTCGAACGGCGATAATTCCGCCACCGAAGCTGCAGTTGCAGCGAAGGTGGAGGCGCTGACGGCGCGTTTCCCGATATATAATTGATCATGCGGCGGCGCTGATTCGGCGCTCCGCACGGAGTTCGCCGAATGCGCTGCCCGTTTTGTCAGAACGAAGACACCCAAGTGAAGGATAGCCGTCCGACTGAGGACGGCGCTGCGATCCGCCGTCGGCGTCAGTGCGACAAGTGCGGTTCGCGCTTCACGACGTTTGAGCGGGTGCAGTTGCGCGACCTTGTGGTGCTGAAGCGCTCGGGGCGGCGCGTGCCGTTCGATCGCGACAAGCTGGCGCGTTCGCTGGCGATCGCGCTGCGCAAGCGGCCGATTGAGCCAGATCAGATCGAACAGATGATTTCTGGGATCGTGCGCAAGCTCGAGAGTTCGGGCGAGAGCGAGATCACGTCGGCGACCATCGGCGAGATGATCATGGAAGCGCTGAAGAACTTGGATTCCGTCGCGTACGTTCGCTACGCGTCGGTCTATAAGGATTTCTCGGAAGCGAGCGACTTCGCCGACTTTATCGAAGAATCCGACAAGTCCGGGAAGCGCGGCTAGCGACAGGCGAGCGCGCTGGACCGCGCGCTTATGAGCGCGCAATAAGTCCGCATGAACCGGCCGCAGGTCACATTGAAGTTGGCGACTTCGCTCGACGGGCGCATTGCGACTGGCGCGGGTGAGAGCCGTTGGATCACGGGCGAGGCCGCGCGCGCTGAAGTGCAGAAGCTACGCGCGGCGCATGATGCGGTGCTGGTCGGTGCAGGCACGGCGCGGGCGGACGATCCGGAATTGTTGGCGCGTACCACTCCCCCGCCGCAGCGTCAGCCCGTGCGTGTCGTGTTTGACACCGAGTTTTCACTCGCGCCGCACGGGCGCCTATTCGAAACGCTGGATCGCGCGACGCTGCTTGTGATCGGTGCCGGAGATGGTGATGCGGCGCGGCGCAAGGCGCTTGAAGACGCGGGTGCGCGGACGGCGGCTGTTGCGCGTGGGCCGCTTGGTATTGATGCGGAGGCCGCGCTCGCAGCGTTGGCTGAGCATAGAGTTGAGCGCGTGTTGTGCGAGGTCGGCGGGCAGCTCGCCGCTTCGCTTATCGCCGCGGAAGTTGTCGACCGGTTGGAATGGTTTCGTGCGCCGATGGTGTTAGGCGCCGAGGGGCGGCCAGGCGTTGCGGCATTGGCGTTGAGCAGCCTTGCAGCCGCACCTCGCTTTAAGCGCGTTGCATTGCGCGAGCTTGGCCCCGACATCTGGGAAAGCTACGAGCGGGTTTCCTGATGTTTACTGGCATTGTCACGGCGCTGGGTGAGGTGAAGGCGGTGGAGACACTGCCTGGACTGACCCGGCTGACGATCTCCTCGCCGTACGCTGGCGCAGATATTGGCGCGAGCATTTCGCATGACGGCGTGTGTCTCACGGTGGTGGAGACGGAGACGCATCAGAGCGGCATGCGGTACGTCGTAGAAGTGGCGCCGGAGAGCTTGGCACTTACGACGATGGGCGATCTCAAAGCTGGTGATCGCGTGAATTTGGAGCGTTCGCTGAAGGTCGGTGACGAGCTTGGCGGTCATATCGTCCAGGGACATGTGGATGGGCTCGGCGAAGTGCTGTCGGTACGGCAGGACGGTGAGGGTTGGCGTATCCGGATGAAGCCGCCGCACGAGATTTCGCATTTGATCGCGCAGAAGGGCTCGATTGCCATTGCCGGCGTGTCGCTGACGGTGAACGAGGTGGACGACGAGGGCTTTGGGGTTCTCATCATTCCGCACACCTGGGCGGTTACCACGCTGTCTAAATTGCGCGCGGGCGATAAGGTGAACCTGGAAGCCGACATGATGGCGCGCTATGCCGCGCGGCTCGTTGAAGCGCGGAGAAATCAATAATGGCGGCCAAGCCGTCCCCACTCGAAGAACTGAAGCGCGCTATCTCGCCGATCGCTGAGATCATCGAGGAAGCGCGCGAAGGACGCATGTTTATCCTCATCGATGAGGAAGACCGCGAGAACGAGGGCGACCTCGTGATCCCTGCGCAGTTCGCGACGCCGGAGAAGGTCAACTTCATGGCGCGCTACGGGCGCGGCTTGATTTGTTTGACGCTGACGCCGGAACGCACGGAGGCGTTGGGTCTTGACCCGATGACGCCGCGCAATCAAACGCGGATGGGCACGGCGTTTACGGTTTCGATTGAAGCGCGTGAAGGCGTTTCCACGGGCATCTCCGCGCATGATCGCGCGCTCACAATCGCCACGGCAATCGATCCGACGAAGGATCGCCGTGATATCGTCTCGCCGGGGCACGTGTTTCCGCTGACGGCGCGCGATGGCGGCACGTTGGTTCGCGCGGGGCATACGGAAGCGAGCGTCGATATTTCGCGCGCGGCTGGGCTCAATCCGTCTGCGGTGATCTGCGAGATCATGAACGATGACGGCACCATGGCGCGGTTGCCTGAGCTGATCGCGTTCGCGCAGTTTCATAATTTGAAGATTGGCGCGATCGATGAGCTGATCGCGTGGCGGCGCGTGCATGAGCGCCTGGTTGAGAAGGTCGCTGAGGCGCCGTTCGAGACGCGTGCTGGCTCGGGTTTCAAGGTTGTGGTGTTCCGCAACAAGCTTGATGGCGTTGAGCACGTGGCGTTGGTGAAGGGCGTGATCAGCGCTGATAAGCCAACGCTTGTTCGTGTCCATCGCATCGATTTCGCGGCCGACGTTATGGGTGGCTATGGCGCGCGGGCTGGTCTGATTGATCGCGCAGTCGCCGAGATCGAGGCCGAAGGCGCTGGCGTTGTCGTGCTTCTGCGCGATCTGGTGCCAGACGTGATTTCGCGGCGTTTGAGTGGCGAGCCGCTGGAGTTCGAGGCGGATGATATTCGCCGCGTGATTGGATTGGGGTCGCAGATTTTGCGTGAACTTGGCGTGGGTCGGATGACTGTGCTTGGCGCGCCGCAGAAGATCGTCGGCCTTGATGGTTATGGGCTGACGATCGAAGGCTGGCGCGAGTTCACGTCGTGAAGGACCTCGGAGATAAATCACCGGTGCCGAAGGTGCCGGGCGCCAAGATCCTGATGGTGGTTTCGCCTTATTATCGCGGCGTCGCGGACATGATGCAGCGCGGCGCAGAGGCCGTGGCTGAGCAAGCTGGAGCCACTTTGGATCGCATCTTCGTGCCGGGTACCTTTGAGCTGCCGGCTGCGATCGCGCATGCGTCGAAGGCGAACATCTATGATGGCTTCGTCGCGCTCGGTTGTGTCGTGCGCGGCGAGACGAGCCATTACGACTACGTTTGCGGCGAGAGCGCGCGCGGCTTGATGAACCTTTCGACGTTTGACGGGTTGGCGATTGGATACGGCGTTCTAACTGTCGAAACCTTGGAACAGGCCGAGGTGCGGGCTGATCCGGCGCGCGGCGATAAAGGCGGCGAAGCGACGAAAGCGGCGCTGGCCATGGTTGCGATCAAGCGCCGGTTTGCGAGTGCGCCGAAATGAGCGCCAATCAAAATCTCTCGCGCAGCGTAGCGCGCTTGGCGGCGGTGCAGGCGCTTTACCAGATGGAAGTGTCGGGCGCGACGACGGCTGATGTGATCACCGACTTTACTGCGGGTAAGCTGCCGCGGCCGACGGAAGCCTCTTACACAGAGGCCGAGGGCGATTTCGAATTGTTCAAAGTATTGGTCGAAAAGGCTGTTGATCGGCAGGCGACGTACGATCGCGCCATCGCGCGGCATTTGAACAAGGGCTGGCGCTTGGAACGTTTGGACGCCGTCGCGCGAGCCATTCTTCGCGCGGGCGCAGCAGAGTTGGAGCAGCGGACTGATATTCCAGTCGCGGTCGTGATCAACGAATATGTCGAGGTCGCCAAAGCGTTCTTCGACGGGCCTGAGCCGGGCTTCGTCAACGCGACGTTGGATGCTGCAGCGCGCGACTTGCGCCCGGCAGAACAAGGCGCATAAGCGGACCTCATGTCCGCCGATGAATTTTCTGTGATTCGAGATTTGTTTGCGCCGCACGCCACGAATGAAGCGGCGCGCGCATTGCGCGATGACGCTGCTGTGCTGGAGGCCAGTGGCAAGCTCGTCGTAACGACGGATACGATTGTTGAGGGCGTACATTTTCTCGCCGTCGACCCGATCGAAACCGTTGCGATGAAGGCGTTGCGGGTCAACGTTTCCGATGTGATCGCCAAAGGCGCACGCCCCGTTGCGGCGTTGCTGAACTTGGTATGGAGCGATGCGCGCCCAGCCGCGGAGATTGCCACGTTCGCCGAGGCGTTCGGGCGCGATTTGAAATTGTTTGGCGTCAATCTGATTGGCGGCGACACAACATCGACGCCGGGGCCGCTGACGATTTCGGTGACGCTGCTTGGCGAACCGCTGGGGTCTCGGGTCCCGGCGCGCGGCGACGCACAAGTAGGTGAAGACGTTTGGCTGATCGGTGGCGAGATTGGATCTGCCTGGCTCGGCCTGCAACTCCGCAAAGGTGAGATTGGGTTGGCGCGGCTGCGTGAGGGCCGCGATGAGGTGCAAGCGCAGGCGGACTCGCGCGCGCTGTCGCAGTCGATGCCGGACTATCTGAAGCTGGCGAATGAGGATTTCGACGCTGAAGCAGCGTGGCTGATGACGGCGTATCTGGCGCCGTTCGTTCGCCCCGAATGTGCATCAGTCATTTCAAAGTTTGCGTCGGCGTCGATGGATGTGTCCGATGGCCTTGTTACGGACGCCGGTAAAATTGCGGACGCGTCGGGCGTTGCCTTGAGGATCGCGATCAACGCGGTGCCGTTCTCGATCGCAGCAGAACGCTGGGCGTTCAGCGGCGGTGATGTGCGTAAGCTCATCACTGGGGGCGATGATTACGTGATGCTGTTCACGGCTCCGTCTGAATTACGCGGCGCTATCGAGGCGGCTGAGGGCAGCCAAGCTTTGCGTTTGGCACGGATCGGCGTTGTTGAAGCCGGCGGCGGTGTCACAGTGGTGGATGCTAACGGCCAGGCGATCCCCGTTGCGGACGCGGGTTATTCCCACAAACTGGGACGTTAAGGTCTCGCTAACCAATGCGGCAGACGCTGCCGCTCATGAAGAAGCAGCACGCTATCGCGCGCGCCATCGCCGCAGCCATGATCGCTTCGACCTTGCTTGCGGGACTCGCGAATGCGTCGGGTCCGGCAGCCAAAAGCGAAGAAAAGGCCGAAGGTGGCGAGGGCGCCCAATCATCCGGGCGTTCCATGGACGCGCCGTACCTGGCGGTTCCGGTGGTGCGCAACGGCCAACTCGTGAACTACCTCTTCGTTTCGATTCGCATCGAGATCGCGCAAGGCGTCGATCTTTGGCGAACGCGTGAAAAGGCGCACTTCCTCCGCGACGCATTGGTGCGCGCCAGCCATGCCAATGACCTCGTGGACCCTAATGATTCCAACGCGTTGAACCAAGCTCGCGCCATTGAAGTGTATCGCGCGGCCGCGATTCAAGCGTTAGGCGAGAATGCCGTCGGTCCGATCTCGATCGTGGCGACCTACTCAAGCCAGGGATCTGGCATCTAACAAACCCGCAGGGCTGCCACGCCATTGCGGAATCTAACGGCTTTTGGCAGATACCCGCCCACCTGAGGGGGAAGCGTTTCCGCAGACGGACTGTCGCGGAGCGGCCAACCCAATTCCCCAACCCGGCGCCGTCGTGAAACGCGCGCGCCCAGGACCTCACAAATGAGCAACGAAGTCGTCCTTTGGTTGGTCGTTATCGCGGGCGTTATCGCCGCGCTCTACGGCTACCTCGAAACACAGGCCATCACGAAGGCCAGCGCCGGTTCTGACCGGATGAAAGAAATTGCAGCGGCAATTCAGGAAGGCGCGCGCGCCTATCTCAATCGCCAATATCGCACGATTGCGATGGTCGGCGTCGGCGTCGTCATCGTTCTAGCGATCCTCTTCCGCACCTGGGAAATCCCGGTTGGCTTCATCATCGGCGCGGTGCTCTCTGGCGCGGCCGGCTTCATCGGCATGAACGTCTCGGTGCAGGCAAACGTGCGTACCGCCGAAGCGTCACGCATTTCGCTCGCTGGCGGCTTGAAGATGGCGTTCAAGGCCGGCGCAGTGACGGGCATGCTCGTGGCTGGCGGTGCGCTGTTTGGCGTTGCGTTCTACTACGCGATCCTGACGCAAGTTCTCGGCCTCGATCCGACTGACCGCCTTGTTGTCGACAGCCTCGTCGCTCTCGGCTTTGGCGCTTCGCTGATCTCGATCTTCGCCCGTCTCGGCGGCGGCATCTTCACCAAGGGTGCGGACGTCGGCGGCGACATGGTCGGCAAGGTTGAAGCTGGCATCCCGGAAGATGATCCGCGTAACCCGGCTACGATCGCTGACAACGTCGGCGACAACGTTGGCGACTGTGCCGGTATGGCCGCCGACTTGTTCGAAACCTATGCCGTTAGCGCGGTTGCTACGATGGTGCTGGGCTCGATCCTTTTCCGCGAATATGCGGGCGTGGTTGAGAACGTCATGCTGTTGCCGCTCGCGATCGGTGGCTTGGCGATTTTCGCATCGATCATTGGCACGTTCTTCGTGCGCCTTGGTCCGTCGAACAACATTATGGGCGCGCTGTACAAGGGCCTCATCGTCGCCGGCATTCTGTCGGCCGGCGGTTTGGCGCTTGCCATCCATCTGATCGTTGGCTGGGGTCCGCTCGTGTCTGACGCCTCGGCGCCTGCTGCACTCACCACCATCACCGGCCAAGATCTCTTCGTTTGCGGCATCGTCGGCTTGCTGGTGACCGGCGCGATCGTGTGGATCACGGAATACTACACAGGCACGGGCTTCCGTCCGGTGAAGAGCGTTGCTGAAGCCTCCAAGTCGGGCCATGGCACGAACGTCATCCAAGGCCTCGCGGTCTCGATGGAATCGACGGCTCTGCCAGCGCTCACCATCGTTGCCGGCATCATCGCTTGCTTCACGCTGGCTGGCCTGTTCGGCATCGCGATCGCTGTCACGACCATGCTCTCGGTCGCGGGCATCATCGTGGCGCTCGACGCGTTTGGCCCGGTGACGGACAACGCAGGCGGCATCGCCGAAATGGCGGAACTGCCTAAGGAAGTTCGCGTGACGACGGACGCGCTCGACGCGGTCGGCAACACGACGAAGGCGGTGACGAAGGGCTACGCGATCGGTTCTGCCGGTCTCGGCGCGCTCGTGCTGTTCGCGGCGTACTTCGAAGATCTGAAGTACTACGCCAGCAACCCGACGGAGTTTCCGTTCTTTGCTAGCCTGCAGCTGGACCAACTCGACAGCTTCTTCGCGCTCAACAACCCGTACGTGATCGTTGGCCTCTTCATCGGTGGCTTGCTGCCGTACCTGTTCGGTGGCTGGTCGATGACGGCTGTTGGTCGCGCGGCTCAAGCCGTGGTCGAAGAAGTCCGTCGTCAGTTCCGCGAAATCCCTGGCATCATGGAACGCACGGCGAAGCCGGATTACGGCCGCGCTGTCGACATCCTCACGCAAGCGGCGATCAAGGAAATGATCATTCCGTCGATGCTGCCGGTGCTTGCGCCGATCGCGTTGTTCTTCGTGATCTACGCGATCGCAGGTCCGGCGAATGCGTTCGCTTCACTGGGTGCTCTGCTGGTCGGCGTGATCGTGACGGGCTTGTTCGTCGCCATCTCGATGACCTCGGGCGGCGGCGCTTGGGACAATGCCAAGAAGCTCATCGAAGAAGGCAATTACGGCGGCAAGGGCTCTGACGCCCACAAGGCCGCTGTCACGGGCGACACCGTCGGCGATCCCTACAAGGACACGGCCGGCCCGGCTGTTAACCCGATGATCAAGATCACCAACATCGTCGCGCTGCTGTTGCTCGCGGTGCTGGCGCACTCTGGCTAAGGGCGGAGACACCGCTCAAAATCAAACGCCCCGGCAGTGATGCCGGGGCGTTTTTCTTTGTTCTGCCGCTTGCAAAATTTAGCGTCGGTTTGGACGTCCGCCTTGTTCTTCCATTTGGATGGGAGGAGCGCGGCCCACGTTGCCAAGCAATTGCTCGATAACGCCGAGTTCGCGTCCACGCGTCGGCGTGACGTGGTCGTCGTATGCGACCAGACGCCCACGCTCGAGGCCATACTTTTCGACAGCGGAGACAGTGTCACCATCGAAGCGAATGACCATGACGCGGCGTTCGGTGATGCGCGGCGTATAGAACGCGACGCTCTCCTGGACTTGGCTCACATAGTACCAAGCTGTCTGATCGAAGACCGCAGTCGTGGACGGCGACCCAAAGCGCTGAACCACGGTATCGCGCGTATCAACACCGACCTGAGGATCGGGAATTTCGGCGTTGTTGCGATCCGGCAAAAAGCCGTTGTACCTGTGCGTAGGCGCACACGCCGAAGTCGCAGCCACCGCAGCAACGAGAGCCGCAGCCGAAAGACGCATAAGTCCGCGCTTCATCCGTCACCCTTTTGGGCGCTATGCCCGCTTGGAAACGGGGTACGGCGTGCCGGGCGGGCGGGCAAGAGGGGAGCACAGGGCAAGACATGCTGATCTGGCCTTTTCACCGGTCGCGGGCAGAGACGGACGCTGAAGCTCTGCTTTCGGGTGTCACCGCGGCAAGCCGGCGGCCAGAGTTTTACGGCGCGGATAGGGTGCCTGACACCATGGACGGCCGCTTTGAGCTCATGGCCACAAACGGCGTTCTGGCAATGTTACGCCTACGAGCCGATCCGGCTTTGAAGCCCCTGGCGCAAGCCTTTGCCGATCGCCTCTTTAGTTACTTTGACGCTGGCCTACGCGAGGCGGGCACCGGCGATACGGCAGTCCCAAAGCGGATGCACAAATTGGCCGGTGATTTCTATGGTCGCCTCGATGCCTATGGCAGCGCGATTGATGACCCCAAGGCGCTGGAGGCCGCGCTCGCGCGCAATGTGTGGCGTCTGGAGTCACACGCGTTCGCCCCGCAGCTCGCGTCATACGTCGCGAAGTCAGCCGCTGGACAGGCGCACGCTCCGATTTCGGCCATGTTTGCGGCAGAGGGCTGGCCTCAGCTTTAGGCGCGAACGTTTGGCTTTCCGTTGGGGCGGGCCTATGGTCCGCCGCGCTCCGCCAGAGCCAGGCAGGGACTTAGGACAACCACGCTAGATGACGAACGGTCTCGTTCTTTCCATTGACGGGATGGGCGGCGATTCCGCGCCAGACATCGTCGTCGAAGGCGTGGATATTTTCGCGCGATCACATCCCGACGTTCGCTTCCTTGTGCACGGCGATGCCGGGCGCATTGGTGCGTTGATGGACAAATACCCGGCAGCGAAGGCCGCGTCTGAGGTTGTGCCCGCCGAGAAGACAATCGGCATGGAAGTGAAGGCGAGCCAAGCATTGCGGCAGGGCAAGGGCTCTAGCCTCTGGAACGCGGTGCAGGCTGTTGAACTTGGCACGGCGCATGCTGTGGTTTCGGCAGGAAACACCGGCGCGTACATGGCGATCGCAATGTTCCGCTTGCGCACGATGCAGGGCGTGCATCGTCCAGCGCTTGCAACGCGTTGGCCCACGATGAAGGGCGGCTACACGATTATGCTAGACGTTGGCGCCAACGTCGAAGCGGACGCTGAGCAATTGGTTGAATTCGCGATCATGGGCGAAGCCTTCGCGCGGGCTGTTTCAGATGAGCCGCGCCCGAAGGTCGCGCTGCTCAATGTTGGTGCTGAAGACCAAAAGGGTCACGAAGAAATCAGGTCTGCTGCGAAGCTCATTCGCGAAACCGACGTGGACATCAATTTCCAGGGCTTCGTTGAAGGCGATGACATCGCGAAAGGCACTGTTGATGTCGTCGTAACGGATGGTTTTACCGGCAATATCGCTTTGAAAACCGGCGAAGGCACAGCGCGTCTTGTTGGACAATTGCTGCGCGAAGCGCTGACCAGCGGACCTTTGGCGCAGCTCGGCGCGTTGATCGCCTATCCTGCTCTACGAAAGCTCCGCACGCGTATGGATCCGGGCACATTCAACGGCGCTTTGTTCCTCGGCTTGAATGGTCTCGTGGTGAAGAGCCACGGCAGCGCCAATGGGCGCGGCTATGCGGCGGCGATCGGTGTGGCGGAAAAGTTGGCGCGTAGCCACTACCGGGAAGAAGTCGTCGCGAACATTCAACGCCTGTCGCAAGCGAATGCAAACGCGGCTGCCGCCGCCGCTGCCGCCGGAAGCGCGAAGTAATGGCGTTACGCTCAGTTCTGACGGGTGTGGGCTCGTATCTGCCTGAGCGCGTGCTGAGCAATGCCGAACTGGCTAAGCGCGTCGACACCAGCGATGAGTGGATCACTGAACGCACCGGCATACGCGAACGTCGCATTGCGGCTGATGATCAGCGCACGTCCGATTTGGCGTGTGAGGCGTCTGTCAAAGCTCTTGAGGCGGCCGGCCGCGACGCCAAAGACATCGATTTGATCATTGTCGCGACGGCCACGCCGGACCTCACATTCCCTGCGACCGCAGCGCGCGTGCAAGCTGAGCTCGGCGTTTCGCAAGGCGCGGCGTTCGACTTGCAAGCTGTGTGTTCGGGTTTCGTGTTTGCGCTAGCGACGGCAGATAATTTTCTGGCGCGCGGGCAAGCGAAAGCCGCGCTTGTCATTGGCGCGGAGACGTTCTCGCGCATCGTCGATTGGGAAGATCGCGGGACGTGCGTGCTGTTCGGCGACGGCGCCGGGGCCGTTGTGCTGGAAGCAAGCGAGGAGGACGGCGATCGCGGCGTCATCTCGACGTTTCTGCGCACCGACGGGCGCATGCACGATCTGCTTTATGTCGATGGCGGCCCGTCGCAAACGCAGTCGGTCGGCAAGCTCAGGATGGTTGGCAACGCGGTTTTTCGTCAGGCGGTTGAGCACATCTCGGGCGCGATGTTGGAAGCGTGTGCTCGCGCTGGCATTCCGCTTGATGAGGTCGATTGGTTCGTGCCGCACCAGGCTAATCAGCGCATTTTGGATGGCGTCGCCCGGAAGCTCGGTATCGATGTGGATAAGGTGGTCTCCACAGTCGCGGTGCATGGCAATACGTCCGCCGCTTCTGTGCCACTGGCACTCGACGTTGCGACACGTGACGGGCGCATCAAAAAAGGCGATCTGGTGCTGATGGAGGCCCTCGGAGGCGGGCTCACCTGGGGCGCCGCGCTGGTTCGCGTATGACGCCTCCGCAACAATTGACCTAAACCACAGAGACGACTAGCTTTTCCTCGCGCATGAGGTGTGCGCGCGGAGGGGGCTCCGGTGACTGGCAAGACCGTTACACGCGCCGATCTCGTCGAAGCGTTAGCTAAACGCGCCAACATGCAGCGCGCTGATGCCAACCGCTTGCTCACGCGCATGCTCGAGATGATGCAGGACTCGTTGGTCGAAGGTGAAACCGTAAAGCTATCGCGCTTTGGGAACTTCAACGTGCGCGCCAAGCGTCAGCGCATCGGCCGCAATCCGAAAACGGGTGAGGAAGTTCCGATCACGCCGCGCCGGGTGGTAACGTTCCGCCCATCGCAAATGCTGCGCGAATTTGTGGAAAAGGGCGGGCGCGGTCGCGCCAAGACCTGAACAGCGCGCAAGCGCTTGATCTTTTCTGCCTGAAGTTATGTTGTGCCCTCTGATGATTTCGGAGGGTGGGATGAGATTCGTATCTTTGATTGGCGCCGTTGCGTTGTTGAGCCTTGGCGCATGCTCGACGCTTACCGGCGGTGAGGACGATGCGCCGGCGCCTGCGTTCAACGCCGCCGCATGCGTTGAGAAGGACTTCGTGATCTATTTTGACGAAGGCCAATCGGAACTCACCGAAGAGGCGCGCCGTGTGATTGATTTGCAAGCGCGCGATATTCGTGGCTGCACGATCGACAGCGTGCGCATCATCGGTCTTTCCGATCAGGATGAAGGCAACGCGGAATCGTCGCGTCAGCTTTCTGTGCGGCGCGCAGAGGTGCTGGCTGAGTATCTCGCTGGTCGCGCCAGCTGGCCACGCTCGCGCTTTGAGCTGCTCGCAACGGGCGCTCGCGGCGCCGTGACCGCGGAAGGCCTGGACGTGCCGGTCCGCAACCGCGCCCGCATCATCGCGGCGTCGCACGCTCCGTAACACCCAAAGCGGCAGTCTGCAGGACTCTGCGGATTGCCCCGCCCCGGCGAGGGGGCTAAAGACGCGTTCCCGCGAGCTAGGGCTCGCGGCCGGTCGGAGCGTGGCGCAGCCCGGTTAGCGCACTAGTCTGGGGGACTAGGGGTCGTGGGTTCGAATCCCGCCGCTCCGACCAATTAAATCAGCTAATTAGCTGCTGACGCTAAAAACTAGATGCAATTTGGGGCACGCGGGGGGCACAGGCGGGCGCGCCTCGCGGCGGTGTTCAGAGCTCTAACGCGCCAGATGCATTCCGATGCCGAGCAGGTATCCGAAGCCAATGATGCCACCGACAACCACGGCGGCGACAATCGCGAACGCCATGATGTAACTGGCGCCAATGCTCAGTTGCTCTCGGCCTTCTTCAGTCGCGAGACCAACAAGAAGCATCACCAAAAGAAGGGCACCGCCAGCGCCAATCCAGCCACCAGCCTGATAGCCCCACCAAATTGCGTAGAGGGCCGCGAGCGCAAGAGCCGCAAAGAGGCCCATCATGGCGAGATACTTCACCCACGCCCACCCATAGCGCGCCCAGTCGACGAGCCGCATGCGCGGCCTAATGGGTTCGGTTGTCATAGTTCAGTCCCGGCGCGAAGACTGTACCCGTCAGTCGTTCACCCCGCCATGCGGAAGTCCACGCGGAGCAAATACCCAATCGTCGGTAGTGGGCCAGTTTCAAGTTGACGACCCGTCATAGCCGAGCGCCCTAATTTCCCCCTGGAAGGGCGAAAAATGGATTTTGGTTGGATAGCGCCGTTCGGCGCCTCGATTGTCGGCCTCGCGCTTGTAATGCTCTGGGTCATTGGGCGGAAAGCCGAGAAGGCCGTCGAAGAGCTACAGTCGATCAAGCATCTGTTGCTTGTCGCGCTCTATGATGACGAGCGGCGCTATTCCCAAGTGCGACGGATCGCCGAAGCCGTAGAGCATGCCAACCGCCCGCGCTGACCGGTCCCCAGACTGTGCGCCAACTTGAGCCGTCCACGCGGTCAGAGTGCCAGCGGCAGCAATTGAGCGAGTAGGCCGGTCGCGAAATTCGTGTCGATGGCGCGCGCTGGCCCTTTCCGGTCGTTCGCTATGAGTCCAACGGAACAGGGCTGCTCCAACAGACATCGAGTTTATGATGCCTATTGTCTCCCCGTGATTGGCAATGATGTCCCTGTGACTGCGCCAGCTTCGCGCGAGAGCAGGAACGCCACCACGGGCGCGATTTGCGAGGGGTGCACCCAGTTGGAGAAATCCGCGTCAGGCATCGCGCCGCGATTTTGCGGCGTATCTATCGTGCCAGGCATGATGCAATTTGCGGTGACGCCGCTTGCCTTGTGCTCTTCGGAAATTGCCTCGGTTATCCGCATGAGAGCCGCTTTTGAAGCGGCATAGACGCTTGCGCCCGCGAAGCTTTTCGCCCCCGCGCCGGCGGCGACATGAACGATCCGACCGCAGCCCTGCGCGGTCATGCGCCCCAGCACCGCTTGCGAGAGCCGCAACGCTGACAAGGCATTCAACTCCATGAGGGAGGACCAATCATCGTCTGCGCCATCGACGACATTGGCCGTCTTGAACGTGCCGACGGTGTTAGCAAGGCCGTCTATGCGACCGAAGCGTGCGTGGCATGCTTCAATGATCTGCGTGGCGCCGTCCTTGGTGCGCACGTCGGCGCCGGCGATGATGAGCGGGTCGCCGCCAATGCGCGCGGCCAGCTGCTGCAACGGCTCTTCACGCATGTCGGCTAGCGCAAGGCTCGCGCCCAGGCGCGCAAGCGTCTCCGCGATCGCGGCGCCCAGATTGCCGGCGGCGCCAGTGACGATGATGGTTTGGCCTGTAAAGTCGAGCATGATGCTTCCTCAGAGGCGACGAATAGCATTAAATGAAGCGCGCAGTTGCAACACGTCGCCCACCGCTGCCAAGCGACCTTGAATGGTCACAGGATCGGCGACCAAAGGCAGGATGGCGCGATTAAAAGCGAGACCGCGTTCGTCGAGCAGGAGCGGCGCATCCGAACTGTCTCCGCAGGCGCCGATCTGGCAAAACGCCAGTGGCAGGCCGCCCCGTGCGCAGAGTGCCGCGCACGCCTTGTGTGCTTTTCCATAGCCGGGCCGCATTGCGCCGAACCAACATTTGGCGTCGAGTATCTCGCCAACGAGCATGACGGGGCCACGATCGACCGCAACAGGCGCGGCAAGATCGGCGGCGTCGAAATCACCTGACGCGTCCTCAATATCGGCGACAGCCATCATGGCGTTGCGGCCCCGTGTGATCAGTGTGCCGGAAACATCCACGGGACGATCAAAGGAGCGCGCGTCGATGTTAGGCGTGGTTTTTCCAGAGGAGGCGAGAAAGACCGTGCGGACCTCTCCATCGAGCCCGCGCGTGCGCAGGATCGGATAGGGCGCGCGGCTCACAATGCCGCGCAGCGTGCGCGGCCTACCTTGGTCCCAAACGCCATCGCCGATCGGTGGGCGATTCATAGCGAGGCCTGCGCCGAGTGTGCCGCCGCCTACAATGAGCCCAAGGCTTGCGCCGAGAAGAAAACGGCGGTCTGCGCGGGGCGTCTCGGCGCTCCAGCCGACGAAGAAGTCGTCCTTGCTCATGGTTGCGCTCCTGCGATGATGGAGGGCGCGATCTCTTCGTCGCTTGGTGCGGGGTTGCTCTGAACGAAGGCAACACCGTCTTCGATGCGTGTGCGATAGATGGCGATCCGTTCGGTGAATGGTGCAGGCGCCTTTCCGTCTTGTGGGCGATACTGAAAGCCATGCCACGGGCAGGTGACGCAGCCATCGATGATGCGTCCTTCGCCCAAAGGGCCGCCTTGGTGGCGGCAGACATTGCTGATCGCATAGATGTGTGCGCCGTCGCGG
>JAPLOL010000119.1 GCA_026400735.1 Alphaproteobacteria bacterium
CGACCCACCCTATTTCATGCAGCTCGGCGGTGCGCTGACGCGTCCCGATCAATCGAACGTCGATGGCGTCGATGATGAGTGGGATAAGTTCGCCGACTTTGCCGCCTACGACAATTTCACCCGCGCTTGGCTGACCGAAGCGCGGCGCGTGCTGAAGCCGAACGGCGCGATCTGGGTGATCGGTTCGTATCACAACGTCTTCCGCCTCGGTACAGCCATGCAGGATCTCGGCTTCTGGATCTTGAACGACATCGTCTGGCGCAAAACCAACCCGATGCCGAATTTCAAAGGCACCCGCTTCACCAACGCGCACGAAACACTGATCTGGGCCGCGCGTTCAAAAGAAGCCAAGTACACGTTCCACTATGACGCGCTGAAAGTGCTGAACGACGACCTGCAGATGCGCTCGGATTGGACGCTGCCGATCTGCACCGGCGGCGAGCGTTTGAAAAACCGCGAAGGCCGCAAGCTGCACTCAACGCAAAAGCCGGAAGCACTCCTGCACCGCGTCGTGCTTGCCACCACCAAGCCTGGCGAAGTGATCCTCGACCCGTTTTTCGGCACCGGCACAACTGGCGCCGCGGCTAAGCGCCTAGGTCGCCATTACATCGGCATCGAACGTGATGCGGAGTACGCCGAAGGCGCCCGCGCGCGGTTGAAGAAAATTAAACCGGTTTCGATCGAAGATTTGGAAGTGACCAAGTCCAAGAAAGAGGAGCCGCGCGTGCCATTCGGTCAAGTCATCGAAGCGGGCTTCATTCATCCGGGCGCATGGCTTGTCGCGGCCAACGGCAAGCGCGCTCGCGTCCGCGCTGATGGCTCCTTGGCTTTGGGCGATGCAACTGGCTCGATCCACCGCATCGGCGCCCTCGCCTCGGACGCACCCGCCTGCAACGGCTGGACGTTCTGGAGCTTGGAAACCAAGCAAGGCCCCAAGCCCATTGATCTCTTCCGCCGCGAAATCCGCCGCCAAATGGCGATGGCGCTGAGCGTCTAGCTCGGCAGCATGAAGCGGATCGCGAACTCGGTCCGTTTTCCAGCGGCATCGCCAGAGAACACGTCAACGCGGTTCCCACGCACAATGCGCAACGCTGCTAGGCCGAACGCGTAGTCGATCGGCGTTTCCTCCATCACGGCGCAATCAAGCCTGCCGTCCGCCAGCACAAGACAGTTGACGCGGACATAGCCCTCAATCGCACGCTCTAACGCCCGCCCCGGATAGTAGCGCGATACATCTCTGCCACTCGCCGATTGGAGATAGGTAAGCGGTCGCAAGAATTCGGCGCCGGCCAAGCGCGTTGCGAGGCGGTCCACTCCGCCCTCGCCATCGCTCACGCGCGCGCCGGCGTCTCCGACGGGCGATGTGATCTGCATAACGATCTGGCAAACCGGCGCACCCGCGCGTGCGAACGACAACGCGGTGAATTCAGCGTACGCACCGACGGAACTGTAAAAGCTCTGATTGTAGCCAGGCGCGAGGTACGTCGCGGCGGCGTAACCAACGGGCGCCGCAGTCGGCGGCACGGGCTCTGACATGTTTCGCGCATCGAAGCTTGGCGCCGATATGAGTTCACCGTTCTCCATGTGCCCAATCGGCGCGTCAGGATCTTCGTAGAAACGATGCCAATAGTCGCGCCCGGCCAGGGTGCGACGCGCAGGCGCCTCCGCCTCCACTAGCGCGCGATGGCGCGCTGCGCATTCCGGTTGCGCAAGCGGCAACTCAGCGCTGAGACGGACCAACGAAATCGCGTCTGCGCTATATGTCATTGTTGCGCGAAAGCGCACGCCGTGCAGTTCGATCGCGTCCGCCGCCGTGCGCATGCTTCCACGATGCAACTCGTGGTCGTCGATGATTTGCCATTCGGCGCCTGGCGCGGCTGCGCGCGCGTCTGCTGCGCTCATCGCAATCGCGAACGGCCCAAGCGGTGGCGGAGGCGGTGGCGGCACGTACGGGCTTGGCGTCTGCGCAGAAGCGCCCAACGGCGCTAAAACCAAGGCCGCCGCCAATATCAGCCGTTTCATCCAATGTTCCCCACCGCTTGGCTGCGCCTATGGGCTGCAACCGATTGACGACGCCTCTCACCCCCACCAATGTCCCCGCGCTATGGCGGACAAGCAAGAGCTTCTGAACGTCGAGGCCGTGCTGGCGAAGGCCGAACTGATGGCCGCGCTGAGCGACGCCACGCGGGCGCGCCTCGCTAAGCAAGGCGTGCCCTGCACGGTCGAAACCGGCAAACTCCTTTTCGCCAAAGGCGACAAAGGTGATGCACTCTACGTGTTGCTTGAAGGCGAAGTCGAAGTGCGTTCCTCGACTGAGGGCGGCAAAGACGTGCGCATGGCGTCGCTGAAGCCGCCTGCGCTTATCGGTGAGATGGCGGTGCTCGACGGCGGCACGCGTTCCGCCGACATCGCCGCAATCCGCAAATCGCGCTTCCTCCGCATTCATCGCGATCAAGCCATCGCCGCTTTGGAATCCGAGCCCAAAGCGCTCCTCAAACTCCTCGCCGAGATGAGCCGGCGCCTGCGCACCGCCGACGCCGCCATCGAAGACGCGCACACACTCGACCTCGGCGGCCGCCTCGCCATGCGCATCCTCGAAGAAGCCGGCGACAGCACCTCAGTCACGCTCACCCAAACCGAAATCGCCCGCCGCATTGGCGCCAGCCGCGAGAAGGTCAACCGCAAGCTCCACGAATGGGCAGACGAAGGCTGGATCAGCATGGGTCGCGCCGGGATCAAGATCCTAGCGCGCGAGCAGCTGAAGGCGCTGATACAGGAAGCGCGGGCGCACTAGCTGCCCACGCGTCGCCCTTCGACAAGCTCAGGGTGACGCTACCCCCAACGCCGGCGCTAGAAATTGGCGTCATGCTGAGCCTGTCGAAGCACGACGCCACGCTCCGCTGTTGACTTGCCGGCAAGCGTCCCGATCTTCTCCGTACATGCCCTCACGCCGCGCCTTCATGGGAACCGCTTCCGCCGCCTTGCTCGCGGCATGCAGCCCGCAGCCGCCGCGCGGCGCTGGCGCGGCCGTCTCGCTGCTCAACGTGTCCTACGATCCGACGCGCGAGCTCTACGCTGACATCAATTCCATCTTTGCGCGCTTCTGGGCTGAGCAGCATGGCCGCGTCGATATCACCATGTCGCACGGCGCCTCGGGCAGCCAGGCGCACGCCGTAATCGAGGGCGAGCCCGCGCAGGTCGTCACGCTCGCCGTGCCCTACGACATCGACCAGATCGCAGAGCGCGGCCTCATCGCGCGCACTTGGCAAGCGCGTTTGCCAAACAACAGCGCGCCCTACACCTCGATCATTGTCTTCGTCGTGCGCCAAGGAAACCCGAAGCAGATCCGCGACTGGAGCGATCTGGCGCGCAGCGATGTCGGCATCGTCATGCCTGACCCCAAAACCTCTGGCGGCGCGCGCTGGACGTATCTCGCTGCTTGGGCTTACGCGATGCAGCGCCTGCACATCGAGCCGCGCTCGTTCATGCGCCTTCTCTTCGGCAACACCGCCACACTCGCATCAGGCGCGCGGGCCGCCACGGAGGCCTTCTACGGCGGCGAAGGCGACGTGCTGCTTGCGTGGGAAAACGAAGCGCACAATCTCGTCGACCAAGGCGGCTTCGAAATCATTACGCCATCACTCAGCATTCGCGCCGAACCCGCCGTCGCCGTCGTCGATGCAAATACGCAAGAGCCGCATGTTCGCGAAGCCGCAGAGGGCTATCTCGAGTTCCTTTACACACGCGAAGCGCAAGAGGTCATCGCGCGCCGCTACTACCGCCCGTTCGACGCCGAAGTGCTGGCCGCCAATGCCGACCGCTTTCCAAACGTCCCGCTGGTGACGGTGCAGGACGTGTTCCTGAGCTGGCACGACGCCCACCAAATGCACTTCCGCGACGGCGGCGTTTTCGATCAAATCCGTTCGTCGCAGTAGAGTTCGCGCGCGACACTAGT
>JAPLOL010000034.1 GCA_026400735.1 Alphaproteobacteria bacterium
TCTCCTTTGGAAGCCCCAGTTGCCCCTGTGGTGGAATTGGTAGACGCGCCGGACTCAAAATCCGGTACCGCAAGGTGTGTCGGTTCGACTCCGACCGGGGGCACCATCCTTCGCTCGCGATGCGAGCTTCGGATGGCTTACACCAGAGTTGTTCACCAACCGAAAGCAGATTGCGACGCTCGCGCGCGATGACGCACTGGCCCGAAGCGTGCTAGCGCCGGGGCATGCTTCAAGGCCTCAAAGACCGCACGGTAGCGCTGGCGCGTAGTCCTCACGCTGAGAAGGCGTTGTTCGTCATTTCATTCGCGGAGAGTTCGTTCTTTCCCTTGCCGCCGGATTTGTTGCTCGGGCCGATGGCGGCGGCGCAACCGACGAAGTGGCTGCGTTTTGCGCTGGTGTGCATGGTCGCCTCGGTGCTGGGCGGCATGCTGGGCTACGCGATTGGCATGTTCTTGATGGACAGCATTGGCGGATGGATCCTGCAAGTGTTTGGCTACGCCGGTGAGAAACGCGAAGCGCTCGAGGCGCAGTATGCGGAATACGGGTTGTGGGTGATCTTAATCAAAGGGCTCACGCCTATTCCCTATAAGCTCGTGACTATCGTCTCCGGTGCGCTGCACTTCTCCTTTCCGATCTTTGTCGCCGCCTCCGTCGTGACGCGTGGGGCGCGGTTCGCGCTGGTGGCTTGGCTCTTTCAGAAGTTCGGCCCGGCAATGGGGCCGGTCATCGAAAAGCGTATGGGTCTTGTATTGCTCGGCGTTGCATTGGTGATCATCAGCGGCTTCGTGGCGCTCCACTTCCTTCACTAGACGCGGCGGCGCGCCGCAGACTCTGGCCGTAATTTAAGGCTAGGATCGGCCCATGGTTTTTGGTCTGCGCCCCTGGTGGCCGGTTTTGACGCTACTCGCTTCCGGAGCGATGTTGGCGACGGCGATCCTTTACTTCCAAGGCATTCAAGGCCTGCAGCCCTGCGCGCTGTGTCTGAAGCAACGCGAGTGGCACAGGGGCGTCGTCGCAATCTCCGTCTTGGCTCTTGTGGTTATGCGCGTTCGGCCCGCGTGGACAAGTTGGGCAATCATGGCCATTGGCCTAGTGTTGCTCGGCAGCGCCGCGATGGCCGGTTATCACGTCGCGGTGGAGCATCATTGGGTTGTGGCGCAGTGCGATGTCGGCGGCGCCGTGAACCCGGCGGATCTGAGCCTCGACAACCTCGGCCAAGATTTACATCCGCCGCGCTGCGATGAAATCGCTTGGTCGATGTTTGGGATTTCGATGGCTGGCTACAACGCCATCGTCTCGCTATTGCTGGCGCTGGCTAGCTTCTACGTTGCGCTCGCCGGAAAGCGCGAACAATGAGCCGCCCCCGTCCGCCGATGCCTGGTGAGAATGTCGAGAAGCGGCGGCTCGATGAGATGATCCGTGTCGATCACGCAGGCGAGTACGGTGCGGTCCAAATTTATCGCGGCCAGAAGGCGGTGTTCAGCCGCATCGAAGGCAAGTCTCACGCTGCAAAGCTGATCGCCGAGATGGAAGCGGGTGAGCAGGAGCATCTGAAGACGTTTGATCGCTTGATCGCTGAACGTCGCGTGCGGCCGACGCTCATGGCGCCGGTTTGGCGCGTGGCGGGTTTTGGATTGGGCGCGCTCACAGCGCTTATGGGTGAGGAAGCGGCGCATGCGTGCACCGAGGCGGTCGAGGAAGTGATCGAGAAACACTACGGCCATCAAAGCGATGAGCTTGAGGGCGTGGATGCCGAGTTGAAGGACGTGGTGGAACGGTTCCGCGAAGACGAGCTCGCGCACAAGGACACCGCCGTTGAGCAGGGCGCGCATCAAGCACCCGCGTATCCGGTGCTCTCCGCCGTGATCAAATTCGGTTGCCGGGCGGCAATTCGGATCTCTGAAAAGATATGACCGCCACAGTGCGTGCTGCGCGCGCGGACGAGTTGGAGACAGCCGCCGCGGTGCTGACGGATGCGTTCGTCGATGAGGCGGGTCTCAACTATTGGCTGCGCCAGGATGCGCGCAAGGAAGCGGCGCGGCGTAAGTTTTTCGACGCCGTGCTTGGCGATATGTTGCATCAAAAGCGCGAGATTTATGTCGCCGCGAGCAGCGGCGTGATGGTGGGCGCCGCGATTTGGCTGGGGCCCGGGCTCAAAGCGTTTGATCTTCCCTGGTGGAGAGAGCTGTTTTACACGCCGTTGTTTCTTTCGATTGCCGGGGCTTCAGGTTTGAAGCGCGCGCAGGAATTGGGCGCCCGGCTGACATCGTGCCACCCCGCTGTGCCGCACGCACATTTGCAATTTCTTGGCGTGTCGAGCACGGCGCAGGGGCAAGGCATTGGTTCGGCGATGCTAAAGGAAACGCTGGCGCCGCTCGATGCGAGCGGAACGGTTGGTTATCTCGAAGCGTCGACAGAGCGGAACGTGGCGCTTTATGCGCGACATGGCTTTGAGGTGACGAATGAGTTCGACCTACCGGGGCTGCACTTCTGGTGCATGACACGGATGCCGCGTTAGTCGCCGGGTTTTTCGCCGGCGGATTGTTCTTTGGTTTTGAGCGCATCAGCGAGACGCGTTTTTGCGCTGCCGGGTTTGAGCGGCTTTTGCTGGCTTTCGTGCGGCGACCAACCGGTGATGGTCAGAACTTCGAAGGTGGCGCGGAGGCGGTTGTCGTCGTCGGCATAGCGGTCGCGATAGATGTCGAAAGCGCGCGCCAGGATGCGGCGACTTAACGCTCTTGGATTGCGCTCGCGGAGGGCGGAGGTTTCGCCCATGGCGCGGAGATCGGCGAGCAAGCGCATTGGTTCGCCGTAGCGGACGGTGACGACATCGCGGTCGGCGGCAGGAAGCGCAAAGCCCGCGCGCTGCAGAAGGCCAGCGACGTCCTGCAAATCGGCGAAGGGCGAGACGCGTGGCCCCGCGCCGCCTGTGAGTTCGGATTCAGCTTCGATGAGCGAGAGGCGCAGTTCGCTCAGCGTGTCGCCGCCGAAGATTGAGGCGAGCAGCAAGCCATCGGGCTTTAGAGTGAGACGCAGCTGGATAAGCGCACCGGGAAGGTCGTTGACCCAGTGTAATGCGAGCGGTGAGACGATCAGTTCAAACGAACCGAGTGCGAACGGCAGATGCTCGGGATCGATAAAGTCGAGATCGGTTTCGATGATCGAGCCGATGCGCGCTGAGAGTTCGGGTCGGGAGCGGACTTCTTCAGAGAAAAGACCACCACCGCCCAACGCTAGGACGCGCGGGAACGGGCGTGGGATGGCTTCGAGGCGATCGGCCAAATCCGCCGCCACGCGCTCATGCAAAAACGAAGCATCGCGGAACGTCGCCCGTGCGCGGCGCTTGCGCTGACGCACAAGCCGTGGCTCGAATGGGCCCAAGGCGGGATCGCTCATGGGCACATCCTATCGCGCGGCAGGGGCGTTCCGGAAACGTGGCGTGATCTCGCGCCTGTCAGATTTGATCTGGCCGCCGCGTTCGCTGCTCTCAGACACGATTGTGGACCGCCCTGGCGTCATCGAGGCCGAGCTTTGGGGTGAACTGAAGTTTCTGACTGAGCCGCAGTGCTACTGTTGCGGCTTTCCTTTGCCAGACGGTGGCACTCATGGGGATGTGTGCGGCGCCTGTGCGGGCCGTCAGCCAGACTACGACAGCGCGCGGGCCGCATTGGCTTACGACGATCATGCCAGACGATTGATCTTGGACTTGAAGCGTGGAGGCCGACGCGACGGTCTGCCAGTGTTTGCAAAATGGATGTCCGCGGCTGCGGCTGAGCAGCTGGCGAAGGCTGATTTCGTCGCGCCCGCGCCGATGCATTGGACGCGGCTGGCGGCGCGGAGTTTCAACCAGGCCGCGTGGCTGGCGCAGGCGGTGGCGCGCGCTGGCGGCAAGCCCTGGAAACCTGGAGCGCTGACTAGGGTTAAGCGCCGCAAGAGCCAGGCTGGCCTCTCAGCTTCGGAACGGCGCAGGAACGTTGGAGGCGCGATCAAGGCGTTTGGCAGCTACAAAGGCAAAACGATCCTCGTGGTGGACGATGTTTTCACCACCGGAGCGACTTTAGAGGCGTGCGCCCGTGCATTCCGTAAAGCTGGAGCTGCAGAAGTGCATGCAGTGACCCTAGCGCGCGTTGTTAGGCCAATGGATATTTCTATCTGACAGTCTTCGAGTCGGAACATGGCCCAGGTTACCGTCTACACCCGCTCCTTCTGCCCGTACTGCACGCGCGCGATTGCGCTGTTGCAGCGTAAGGGAGCTGAAGTGAAAGAGATCGATGCAACCGGGTGCCCGCTGACGCGCCAAGAGATGATCCAGCGTTCGGGACGTTGGACATTCCCGCAAATCTTCGTCGGCGAGAAGCATGTGGGCGGATGCGATGATTTGCATGCGCTTGAACAAAGCGGCGGGCTTGATCCTTTGTTGGCAAGCGCCTGATGCGAAAGTTACGCGCGGCGGCGATACAGCTTCGCTCTGGCATTGATCCGGCGGCCAATCGTGAAGCGGCGATGCCGTTGTTGCGTCAAGCGGCGTCGGCGGGCGCGCGTTTCATCGCGACGCCTGAATGCACGATGGTGTTGGATCGCGATAAGCCGCGGATGCTGAAGACGATCGGCTCGGCGCAGATCGAACAAGAGATCAAGGCGTGGGGCTCTGCGGCGCAGGAGCTTGGCGTTTGGTTGTTGCTGGGTTCGGGTTCGATTGATGCGGGCGACGGCAAGGTGTGGAACCGGTCGTTCGTGTTCGATCCGAGCGGCAAGGTTGTCGCTAAATACGACAAGATCAATTTGTTCGACGTGACGCTCGGTGGTGGCGAGACGTATCGTGAGAGCGATACGTTTGCGGGCGGCTCCGAGGCAGTGATCGTCACCGGGCCGATGGATGCTAAGATTGGACTCACGATTTGCTACGACGTGCGCTTTGCGCCGCTCTACAGCGCTTTGGCGCGCGGTGGTGCGGAGATAATCACGGCGCCGGCGGCGTTCACGGTGCCGACGGGACAGGCGCACTGGGAAACGTTGCTGCGGGCGCGGGCGATTGAGACGCACTGCTACGTCATCGCGCCGGCGCAGGGCGGTAAGCACGAAGATGGCCGCTCAACATATGGCCATTCGCTGATCATCGACCCGTGGGGCAAAGTGATCGCTGCGCTCGACAATGATGAGCCGGGTTACATTGTCGCCGATCTCGACCTAGATGCTGTGTCCATCGCGCGGGAGAAAATTCCCGCGTGGCAAGGCGGACGCAACTTTACTGGGCCATGATCAAGTACGACCTCCGATGCGATAAGGGTGACGAGTTCGAAGCCTGGTTCGGCTCGATCTCCGATTACGACAAGCAAGCTGAGGCAGGCTTGGTCGAGTGTCCGCACTGCGGATCGAAGCACGTAGAAAAAGCGCCGATGGCGCCTGCGGTGCAGACGGCGCGTAAAAAGACGGAACGCAGCGAACGCGCGGTCGCCATGGCGATGGCGGCGAAGGTGCGCGAACACATCAAGGACAATTTCGACTATGTCGGCGACAAGTTCGCTGACGAAGCACGCAAGATGCACGGCGGCGAAACCGAAGAGCGCGCGATCTGGGGTGAAGCTACTCCGGAGCAGGCGCAAGAGTTGGCGGATGAGGGCATTCCCGCTGCGCCGCTGCCTGCGGAGTTGGCGCCGATACAGCCTAAGAAGCTGAATTAGTGGTGCGCGGCGCCGCGCTTCGACAAGCTCAGCGTGACGCCAATTCTAGCACCGACTCCAAACTAGCGTCGGCCTGAGCCTGTCGAAGGCCAGAGCGGAGCCTCAGTTCCTGCGGCCCGCCATCATGTAGTTGACGTCGATGTCGCGTGAAATGGCCCAGCCGTTGCCGAGTGGCTGGTAGGTTGCGCCAACCGGTTCATCCCATTGGAGCGTCGGCGCGCCGGCGCGGATTTCTTCGGGCGTGACGAGCTTGTCGTAGTGGTGGGCGCCTTCGGGAGCCCATTTGAGGATACGCTCGGCGCCGGTGATGGCCAGGGCGCGGGCTTTGGGCGTGCGATTGATGGTGGAGAGGATGAGCAGCCCGCCAGGCGCGACGAGGGCTGAAGCGGCGGAGAGGAACGCGTTCACGTCAGCGACGTGTTCGATGATTTCGAGCGCCGTCACCAACTCGAACTGTGCGCCGCGGTCGACGAGCGCTTCGGCGGTGGTGTTTTGGAAGTTGATATCGAGACCGGCTTGTTCGGCGTAGGCGCTGGCGGCGCCGATGGCTTCAGCTGAGGCGTCGATCGCGGTGAGCTTGGCGCCCATGCGTGCGAGCGGCGCCGAGACGAGGCCGCCGCCGCAGCCGAGATCGAGAGTAGTCACGCCATCGAGTGGTTTACGGGCGACTTTGCCGAAGTGCTTCAGCGCCAGATCGCGGATGTATTGGAGGCGCACTGGGTTGAGGCGATGGAGCGCGCCGAACGGGCCTTTGGGATTCCACCACTCAGCCGCGAGCGCGCTGAACTTGGCGATCTCGGCGGGGTCGAGCGTTGTGGCCATCTGCTATCCAGATCGGCGCGAGGACGACGCTGGTCAAGGCGTATCGCCATTGGCTCGAAGCGTGCTAATGCCGCGCTGACGCTTCGGAAAACGGCACGCTCTCCCCATGTCTCGATTGGTGATGAAGTTTGGTGGCACGTCCGTGGGCGACGTGGACCGCATCGCCCGCGTCGCACGCATCGTTGCGGCTGAACGCAAGGCCGGACAGGGCTTGGCCGTCGTGGTTTCGGCAATGTCTGGTGAGACTGACCGACTGGTCGGATTGGCGCGTGGCGCGTCGGGCGAAGGCGGCAATGGCGCGCCGATGAGCGCCGGCGACTTCAACGACGAATATGATGTGATCGTCTCCACCGGCGAGCAGGTGACGACGGGATTGCTGGCGTTGGCGTTACGGCGCATCGGTATTCCGGCGCGCTCCTGGCAGAATTGGCAGATCCCGTTTCGCACCGACGCCGCGCACTCGAAGGCTCGCGTCGCGGAAATCCCGGAAGAACTGATCGGCGCGTCAATGGACGAGGGCGTTGTCGCCATCGTGCCGGGGTTTCAAGGAATCACTGAGGACAACCGCATCACGACGCTTGGACGCGGTGGATCGGACACGTCAGCAGTCGCGCTTGCCGCGGCATTGAAGGCTGAGCGCTGCGACATCTACACCGACGTCGACGGCGTTTACACGACCGATCCGCGTATCGTCGCCAAGGCGCAGCGGCTTGAGAAAATTTCTTACGAAGAAATGCTCGAAATGGCGTCCGCGGGCGCCAAGGTTTTGCAGACGCGTTCGGTTGAACTCGCATTCGCTAAACGTGTGCCGGTGCGCGTGCTGTCTAGTTTCGTTGAGCCGGGAGCGCCTAATCCCGGCACGCTCGTATGTCCTGAGGATGAGATCGTGGAAAAGCAGGTTGTTTCCGGCGTGGCGTACTCGCGCGACGAAGCGAAGGTCACGCTGCTCGGTGTCGAAGATCACCCTGGCGTCGCGGCTGAGATTTTCGCGAAACTTGCGGGCGCGAACATCAACGTGGACATGATCGTTCAGAGCGAAGCGCGTCAGCCTGAGCGCCAGAACATTCTCTTCACCTGCCCGGATCGCGATGCGTCGCGTGCGGTGGAAGCGATTGAATCGATCAAGGCGAAGATTGGCGTCGAGGAAGTTCACGTTCGCCGCGATGTGGCCAAGGTTTCGGTTATCGGCATCGGGATGCGGAGTCAGGTCGGCGTCGCGAGCGCGATGTTCGCGGCACTGGCGCAAAAGGGCATCAATATCGAGGCAATCGCCACATCAGAGATCAAAATCTCTGTTTTGATCGACGCAGCGTACACAGAACTTGCCGTACGTGCGTTGCATTCGGCTTATGGCCTAGACGCCGCGTGAGCGGTGATGGTGGAGGACGCTAGATCGCGATGGTTGGACCCGCGAGCATCGGCGGATCCCGGATACTCCTGCGCAAGTTGCGGGAGATCATGGAGACTGGCGCGGAGCCGCAAGAGCGGCTGAACCGGCTCGTCACCATGGTGGCGTCGACCATGGTCGCGGATGTGTGCTCCATCTATCTGACGCGCGGCGGCTTCAACGAATTGTTCGCGACGCAAGGGTTGTCGTCGGACGCCGTGCACAAGACGCGGCTGAAGCCGGGCGAAGGTCTCGTTGGCTTCATTGCTGAAACGGCGCAGCCGTTAAACCTCGCTGACGCGCCCCATCACGAACGTTTTGCTTATCGCCCCGAAACCGGCGAAGAGCCGTTTAGCGCGTTTCTCGGTGTGCCCATCGTGCGTTCGGAGCGGACGTTCGGCGTCCTCGTCGTGCAGAACCAAGTCTCGCGTCTCTATGGCGAAGACGAAGTCGAGGCGCTGCAGACGATCGCCATGGTGCTGGCCGAGATGGTGGCGTCTGGCGCGTTCGGTGATCTCACCGGGCTTGCAGAAGTCGAGGCCGTCCCGAGCCGTCCGGAACTGCTTGTCGGACGTTCATTTTCAGACGGTATCTGCATCGGCACCGCCGTTCTCCACGAACCGCACGCGCCGCTTGGGCGTGTGATTGCCGACGATCCGGTCAAGGAAGAGGAGCGGCTGAACGCTGCGTTGGCGCAGGTCCGTCGCGCGCTTGAGGATATGCTCGAAGGCGATCCCGGTCGTATCTCTGGCGTCTCGCGCGAAGTGCTCGAAACCTTCCTGATGCTCGCCAACGATCCGAGTTGGGAAATCAAATTGCGCCAAGGTGTGCGCGCCGGTCTTTCCGCGGATGCTGCTGTCGAACGGATTCGCGGCGAACACCGCGCGAGGTTCAATGCGACGCGCGATCAATATCTGCGCGAGCGGTTGCACGATCTGGAAGACTTGGACAACCGCTTGCTGCGCGCCCTTGCGGGCGTCGAAGGCGGCTCAGCTCAAGCGATGCCCGACAATGCTGTGCTCATCGCGCGAGAACTTGGCCCTGCAGAACTGTTGGACTACGGCGCGCGCTTGAAAGGTGTCGCGCTCGAGGAGGGCGCGAACACGGCGCACGAGGCGATCGTCGCGCGGGCGCTTGGCATACCGATGGTTGGCCTGCTGCCCGGTTTGTTATCGCGCGTTGAAGCGGGCGATCGGATTGTGCTGGACGGTGAGCGCGGCGAAGCGCGGCTGCGGCCGGAAGAAGCGTTTGTCCACACCTACAAGCAGCGTCTCAATCTGCGCTCCGCACGCGCGGAAGAATTTGCGCGTCTGAAGAACATCCCGCCGGTGACCGCTGATGGCGAGCGCGTGACGCTGTTGCTGAATGCCGGTCTCGCGCTCGACGTCCACCATCTGGACGAAGCGGGGGCCGAGGGCATCGGCCTCTTCCGCACAGAGTTTCAGTTCATGGTCTCCGAAACGCTGCCGCGTCTTGAGAGCCAGACGATGCTTTATCGCGACGTGCTCGACGCGGCGGGCTTGCGGCCGGTGACGTTTCGGACGCTCGATTTGGGCGGCGACAAGGTGCTGCCGTACGTGGCTGCCGAGCGCGAAGAGAACCCCGCTTTGGGTTGGAGAGCGGTCCGCATCGGTCTCGATCGACCTGCTTTGCTTCGCTACAAGTTGCGGGCGCTTATCAGCGCTGCCGCCAACCGCCGTCTGCGGGTCATGTTTCCACTCGTCACGACCGTGAGTGAGTTCGACGCGGCGCGTACGCTCGTGGATCGCGAATTGGAGTGGTGCCGCAAGAACGGGAGGCCGCCGCCATCGCTTGTTGAAGTCGGTGTGATGGTGGAGTCGCCCGCCTTGGCGTTCTGCATCCCTGACCTTAAGGGACGCGCCGACTTCATCTCGATCGGCACCAACGACCTGATGCAGTATTTCTTCGCCGCGGATCGCGGCAATCCGCGCGTCTCGGATCGGTACGACATCCTCAGCGCCCCGGCGCTGCGTTTGCTGAAGCGCATACGTGACGATGCCGATGTGGCGGGATTGCAGGTCTCGATCTGTGGCGAGGCGGCGGGACGTCCGTTGGAGGCAATGGCGTTCACGGCGCTTGGTTTTCGCAGGCTCTCGATGCCTGCCTCGGGCATCGGCCCGGTGAAGCGGCTCATCCTTTCGATGGAAGTGCAGGCGGTTGAGCGCGTTTTGACGAAGCTCATGAGCCGCAATCGACCCTCGATCCGCAACGAACTCACAGAATTTGCGGTCGCAGAGGGTTACGCGCTGTAACGCGTGCATGCCGCGCGTTGAGGTATGCTTGATTCGTGATTAGTCTTTTTTACTGGCGCAAAATTTGCCTTTGTAAACGTAAGGTCTCCTAGGAGTGACCGACCGCTCGATGCTGCAACCGATACCCACCGATCCACCGCCGACTGGCGAACCGGTCGATGCGCGTGCGCAACGTCAGGCGCCGGCGGCGCCTCCGCCTGTGCTCGAGGACGCTTGGCGGGCGGGCAGGAAGTTGTCGGAAGCGCGCCGCCAACGCGGTTGGTCGTTGGATGAGGTCGCGGAGCGCATTCGGGTCCGCAAGGAATTCCTCGAAGCGCTCGAGGAGATGAACGTCAAACTGCTTCCCGGGAAGGCCTATGCGCTGGCGTTTCTGCGCTCTTACGCCCGCGAACTGGGCATCGAAGAGAAGGCGCTGGTTGACCAATTTCAGGACGAGTGCGCGCTAACGCGGGACGATGTCGCCGCGCCGGCAATCCGCAGTCCTACGTCCAAACCGCGCCAGCGCCCTCCGTGGGTTTGGGCGGCGGTGCTGATCATTGGCTTAGCTGGCCTGGTTGGCTGGCGTGCCTTGGAATCTCAGCTTCAGAATGACAACGAGAGCCAGGTCGTCGCGTCGGCAGACAACGACGCCATCGGCACAAGCCCGATTTCAACCGCCGCGGTATCGCGCCGGGTGGTCGAAATCCGGGCGCTTGCCGACGCTTGGCTGGAAGCGCGCGGCCCAGATGGTACAGTGTTCCTGTCCCGGAACTTGCGGACTGGGGACGTCTACCGCCCCGACGCCAGCCCGGGCTGGACGCTACACGCTCGTGACGGCGGCGCCTTCGAGCTCTATGTGAACGGCGCGTCGGCTGGCCTCTTGGGCGTTGCGGGCATGCCGGTGCTGGGGCGCTCAATCGACGAAATCCAGCCGCTGACCCAGGCCAGCAATAGCCCGCCACGTAGCTAAGCCGCAGTTCCGAGGGCTGTTAGCGAGCCGCTCGGCACGCTATCTCCGGCTGGAAAGGACTTGCTCCCATGGACGGCGCCGCAGGCGACCTGCACCACATTCGGCCCTGGCGACGGATTGAGCGGCGCAAGTCGCGGAAGATCCGCGTCGGCTCGGTCGAAGTTGGTGGTGATGCGCCGATCGCGGTGCAGTCGATGACTAACACAGTCACGTCCGATGCGAACGCGACGATCAACCAGATCCGACAACTTGAAGACGCGGGCGCCGATATCGTGCGCGTCTCGTGCCCCGACGAAGACTCGACCAAAGCATTCGCCGAGATTGCGCGCGCCGCGAAGGTGCCGTTGGTTGCGGACATTCACTTTCATTATCGCCGCGCGATTGAAGCGGCCGCCGCGGGTGCCGCGTGCTTACGCATCAATCCGGGCAACATCGGCAACGCACAGCGCGTTAAAGAGGTCATTCAAGCGGCGAAGGATCACGGCTGTTCGATACGTATCGGCGTGAATGCCGGATCGCTTGAGAGCCATCTGCTTGAAAAGTACGGGGAGCCTTGCCCCGAAGCGATGGTCGAGAGCGCGCTCTATCATGCTGCTTTGCTCGAGGAACACGATTTTCGCGAATACAAGATCAGCGTGAAGGCGTCGGACGTCTTCCTCACTGCGGCGGCGTATCAAGCGTTGGCTGAGGCCACAGACGCACCGTTGCATCTTGGCGTAACTGAGGCTGGGGCGCTGCGCGCGGGAACTGTGAAATCATCGATCGCGATGGGCTCACTGCTATGGGCCGGCATTGGCGATACGATCCGCGTTTCGCTCGCCGCTGATCCTGTTGAAGAGATCAGAGTCGGCAACGATCTGCTGAAGTCGCTGGGTTTGCGTCAGCGCGGCGTGACTATCATCGCGTGCCCCTCGTGTGCGCGCCAGGGCTTCAACGTCATCGCGTCGGTCGACGAACTTGAGAAGCGGCTCGCGCATATCGCGGAGCCGATCACGCTTTCCATCATAGGCTGCGTTGTGAACGGGCCGGGCGAAGCGTTGATGACGGATTTGGGTTTTACCGGCGGCGGCAAGGGTGCGGGCATGATGTATGTGTCCGGCAAGGCCGACCATAAGGTCGACAACGGCGCTATGATCGACCATATCGTTGATCTGGTTGAGGAACGCGCCCGCACGATGCGCGAAGCGAAGGGCTGAGCGATGCTGCAGCAACACCTGCAGGACACGTACCAGTACTTGTTCGATACCGCTCACGCCGCCCTGAAGCAGGGTGGCTCATTCGCGCCGTTTGGCGCCGGCATTCGCAAGACCGGCGAGCAGATTCACACTAATGTCGATTTGCCGATCGACCGTTCAGCGCCGCAGGATCATATATCAGGACTGATCGCAGGGTTTCGTCTCGATGAGAAAGAGAATGGGCTGATCGCAGCGGGGCTCGTGTTCGACGGCCGATCCGGCAGCGACAACGCAGCCGCACTTTGCTTTCACTTGGAAGTCGCGAACGGTCAGGCTGTTGAAGTGATCGTTCCTTATGCGCGCCGCTCGCCCGAAGAGCTTGCGTTCGATGAACCGCAGATCTCGGAAGTGCAGCCCGAGATTTTCGCCGATCTCAGTTAGCCAATGTCAGCGTACGATAGATTGGAACGACGCCTTTCGCAGGCAGTCGACCGGTTTGAGCGCGTGGAAGCGCGTCTGGCGGCGGCCAGCGATGGCGCGGAGATCGTCAAGCTTGGTCAAGAACACGCTGATCTGAAGCCGCTTGTGGAAGCTGTGGCCGCCGTGCGCTCCGCGCGCGAGGAAATGGCCAATCTCGAAGTGATGTCGCGCGACAATGATCGCGAGATGGCCGAGATGGCCGACACTGAGCTGAAAGGTCTGCGTGACCTGTTGCCCGAACTTGAGCAGCGCGCGCTGCTCTTGCTCGCACCCAAAGACAAGGACGAGAGCGCCTCCGCTATTCTCGAAATTCGCGCTGGCACTGGTGGCGAGGAAGCAGCGTTGTTCGCCGGCGATTTGCTGCGCATGTATCAAAAGTACGCGAGCAAGCGCGGCTGGAAATTTGAGCTCGAAGATATCTCTGACACCGGCATTGGCGGCGTCAAGGAAGCGGTGGCGAGCGTTACCGGAAAGGGCGTGTTCGGGCGGTTGAAGTACGAAAGCGGCGTTCATCGCGTGCAGCGTGTGCCTGAAACCGAGGCTAGCGGTCGGATCCACACATCGGCCGCGACTGTGGCGGTGCTGCCGCAACCTGAAGGTGACGTCGATATCGTCATCAACGACAAGGATTTGCGCATCGACACAATGCGCGCGTCGGGGGCTGGTGGTCAGCACGTCAACAAGACAGATTCCGCGGTGCGCATCACGCACATTCCATCCGGCATCGTCGTTCTCAGCCAGCTGAAGTCTCAGCACCAGAACCGGGCGCAGGCGATGTTGGTGCTGCGCACCAAGCTCTATGACGCCGAGCGTGAGCGGCAGGCGTCCGAGCGCGCTGCAGAACGCAAAGGCCAAATCGGATCAGGCGATCGCAGCGAGCGCATCCGGACTTACAACTTTCCGCAAGGGCGAATCACCGATCACCGCATCAACCTGACGCTCTATAATCTTTCGGAGGTCATCGAAGGGGCGCTTGATCCAGTGCTCGATGCACTCGCTGCGGAGGAGCAAGCGCTGAAGCTCGCGGCGCTGGAGCAAGGTGAATGAGCGAAACGCTCGTCTCGCTGTGGACCGATGTGCGCAGACGCCTGGAGGCGGCCGGGATTGATACGCCCGTGCTTGATGCGCGGCTGTTGCTTGAGGCGGGCGCTGGCGTTTCTCGACTTGAGATCGTGACGGATCCTCGCCGCGTCATTGACGACGCACAGGTTAGTGCCGTGAACGCGCTCACGAAACGGCGTGAAGCGCGCGAGCCCGTCAGCCACATTCTTGGACGCAAGCATTTCTGGACGCTCGATCTCGCGGTGAACGCAAACGTGCTGACGCCACGTCCCGAGACTGAGTTCGTGGTCGAGGCCGGATTGCAGGAGACGCTGCCGACTGATGCACCGCATCGCATCCTGGATCTTGGCGCAGGTTCGGGTGCAATCATTCTAGCGCTCCTGCGTGATCGTCCGAACGCCACCGGGGTCGCTATCGACATCAGCGAGAAGGCGCTAGACGTCGTGCGCGCCAACGCCGAGCAGCTTGGTGTCGCCGACCGACTGGAAATTCGTCAGGACAACTGGGCGGCGAGCCTCACTGAGCGCTTCGATCTCGTCGTCTCCAACCCACCGTACATTCGGTCCGGCGATATCGATGGCCTCGCGCCTGAGGTTTCGCGATTTGAGCCGCGGCTAGCTTTGGACGGCGGTCCCGATGGGCTCACCGCCTACCGCATCATCATCGCTGCGCTGCCGCGCCTCCTCAAACCAGGCGCCGCCTTTGCCCTCGAAGTCGGGCTTGGGCAGGCGGAGGGCGTGAAGACCCTGGCGGAGGAGGCCGGCCTCTCCACGACTGAGCCCCGGCGGGACCTGGCAGGCATTCCCCGCGTTGTTGTCGGACACGCTGGATAATCCACCATCTGGAAAAAGCCCTTGGATAGCTGAGCGCGACGCATTAGGTTCGGCACCGGAATCGATGGCGGAGGGGCTTTTGTCCGTCGGTTCACATGGCTAGCAGGCGTCGAAGCGCCGCTGGCGGCTCCCTCAGTAAGAGGTTCAATCGCGGCGCTTGGCGCTGCTTGGCACGGCCCGAACCATAAAGAACGGGCTTTTGAAAATGAGGCGCATTTCGCGGCTGGCCCTTGGCCACGCGTCGTCGCCCGAAACGGATACCAAAAGCAAATGGTGCACTTCCAATGAAGCGTCAGCGGGGCCGCGGCCGTAAACCGGGCGGCGGTGGTGGCAATTACCATCACAACAACAATCAAGGTGGGCATCACCACCCGAACCGGACGCTCGAGACCAACGGCCCGGAAATCAAATTTCGCGGGACGGCCTCTCATATTCATGAGCGTTACCTAGCGCTCGCGCGCGATGCACAGAGCTCCGGCGATCGGGTGCTGAGCGAGAACTATCTTCAGTACGCCGACCACTACTTCCGTCTTGTGCGTTCGATGCAGCCCGCAGTGCCGGTGCAGCAACAGCAGAACTTCAATGACGGCGGCGACTACGAAGGCGACGAAGAGGGCGGTTCGGAGGGCGAAGGCTCTGACGAAACCGAAGCGCGCGGCGAAGGCGAAGAGCAGTCGTCAGGCGAGTTTCAAGGCGAACGCGCGCAACAACACTTCCGCGAAGGCGGTGGTGATCGCGGTGACGGAGGTCAACGCCGCGGCCGCAACCGTCGCCGCTTCCGTCCTGATGGCGAACGTGAAGGCGGCGGCTACGAAGCGCGCGACGGCGAACCGCGAGGTGAGCGTTCAGAGGGCGTTGAGCCGCGTGAACAACGCGAACCCCGTGAGCCGCGTGAACAACGTCAGCCGCGCGAACGCACTGAGGGTGAGGCCCGCGAGCCGCGCGAAGCGCGAGAGCCGCGCCAGCCACGTGAGCGTGCGGAAGGCGAAGCGCGCGAACCACGTGAGCCGCGCCGCGAGCGCCAGCCTCGCGAAGATCGCGATTCTGGCGGCCGTGAAGGCTTTTCAGACGGTCCGAAGCCCGCCTTCCTCCGCGGTGGCAGCGGCGGCAGCTCCGGCGAATAATTAGCGTTTAGAGGTCGGTGGACGGGGCGGCGCTGCGAGGCGCCGTTCCAAATACTCGCGTGCGTGACGCTCAACCTCTTCGAGGTGATCTTCACCCGGATCGCGGCCTCGGAAGAAGTGATCGGCGCCTTCGATCGGCGCGCCATCGACCTTTATATTCTTCTGCGTGCGGATCCGGCCGATCACGCGCTCCATGTCCTGCGCCGTCGTCACGCTATCGCGCGTGCCATAGATGATCACGCCTGACGCCGGGCACGGTGCGAGGAACGACAGATCGTAGTGGTTCGCAGGTGGCGCTACCGCGATGAACCCGTCGATCTCAGGGCGGCGCATGAGCAATTGAAGGCCGATCCAGGCGCCGAATGAATAGCCGCCGACCCAGCATTGCTCGGCGTTCGGGTTCATCGCTTGGAGATAATCGAGAGCCGAGGCGGCGTCGGACAATTCGCCCATGCCGTTGTCGAAGATGCCTTGGCTGCGGCCGATGCCGCGAAAGTTGAAGCGCAGAACGCCGAAGCCCTTCGAGGTGAAAAGCTTATAGAGCTGGACGGTAACCCGATCCTGCATTGACCCGCCTGCGCGGGGGTGGCCGTGAAGAATGAGCGCGATCGGCGCGCCTTCCTTGGACGGTTCTTGATAACGGCCTTCCACGCGCCCTGCGGCGCCCGGGAAAATCACTTCCGGCATTCGTTTTTAGACCCCAGCCGCCCAGGAACTTTAGGCGGCATATTCTTGACCAAAACACTCGGGTATCTTAGCTGACAGCATAAGAGGCCCGGCCCCAAAGGGGGCGGCTTCTAGCACTCAATTTGGGGACGGGCGAGGGCGCGGGAAGGGACAGGTATGCGTTTAACGTCGAAAGGCCGCTATGCGGTGATGGCGATGGCCGATCTGGCGCTGCACGGCGGCGCTGACCGGGCCGTGCCGCTCCAAGAAGTGGCGCGTCGCCAGGAGATTTCGCTCTCATATCTCGAACAATTGTTCGCGAAGATGCGCCGCGCTGGCCTGGTATCGGGCGTGCGCGGACCTGGCGGCGGTTATCGCCTTTCGCGCGCTGCTGGCTTGGTGACGGTGGCCGAGATCATCGAAGCCGTGAACGAACCGATCAAGGCCACGCGTTGCGACTCTGCTTCGTCGAAGAGCTGCATCGGTCGCAACGGCCGCTGCATCGCGCATGGCCTCTGGCAGGAAATGGGTGACCGTATCCAAGTTTTCCTCGGCTCGGTCTCTCTCGCTGACGTTCTCGAACAACGCTTTGACGGCAGCGCACGCGTCGCTGCGGAATAGGTTGATGACCAAGACGCCCGTCTATTGCGATTACAACGCCGGCGCCCCGATCCGCGCGGAAGCGGCTGTTGCGATGTCGCGCGCGCTCGCGGCGGGCGGAAATGCGTCGTCGGTACACAGCGTTGGACGGCGTATGCGCGCGATGATCGAAGACGCGCGCGAGCGTATTGCCACCGCGCTTGATGCCAGCGCTGAGAACGTGGTGTTCACGTCGGGCGCAACTGAAGCGTTGCATTTAGTTCTAACCAGTTCTGGCGCGCAGTCGCTGATCGTCTCTGCTGTTGAACACGACGCTGTGTTTGAGCATGCGGGCCGCGCGTTGAAGGCGGATCGCATTGCCCCTGTCGACCCAAATGGTCTGCTTGATCTCGTAGCGCTCGGTGTGTTGTTGGCGGGTGCGCCGAAACCTGCGCTCGTTGCGGTTCAGCTAGCGAACAACGAAACCGGTGTGATCCAATCAATCGCCAAAGTGGCGACCGTCTGCCGCGAACACGGCGCGCTGTTGCTGGTCGATGCGGCGCAAGCATTCTGCCGAATTCCGGTCAGCATCGCCGATCTCGATGCGACGTACTTGGTTGTTTCAAGCCATAAACTCGGTGGCCCTCCAGGCGCTGGCGCTCTTGTTCTGGCGTCCGGCGCGCCGTTCGTGACAACGCGCTTCGGTGGCGGACAAGAACGCGGACGCCGTCCGGGCACAGAAAATGGCGCGGCGCTGGTTGGCTTTGCGACTGCGGTCGAGTGGGCGCTCAAAGATCGTGACTTCGAGGCGACGCGGGTCGCGTCGATGCGCGATCGCTTCGAAGCAGCCTTGCCTAAGGATGCTTTTGTGTTCGGTGCTGATGCCCGGCGTCTGCCCAACACGTCGAACTTTGCGTTGCCTGGCCTGGCGGCCGAAACGGCCGTCATTGCAATGGACCTTGAGGGTGTCGCCATAAGTTCTGGCGCTGCGTGTTCGTCGGGCAAAGTGCGGTCCAGTCGCGTGCTCGGCGCTATGAGCGCCGCGCCGGATCTGGCGAAGGCGGCGCTGCGTGTCAGCTTCGGCCACGAGTCGAAAGAGTCTGACGTAGACGAAGTACTCAACGCGCTCGCGAAAGTGGCAGCGCGCCGCAACCGCGAGGCCGCGGCATGAGCGCGGTGAAGGACACGATCGATAAGGGCACCGTAGCCGCGACGCGTGCGCTCGAAGCTGAGAAGTACAAGCACGGCTTCGTCACCGAGCTTGAGCAAGAGTTCGCACCTCCGGGGCTCAACGAAGATATCGTCCGCTACATCTCCGCAAAGAAGGGCGAACCGGAATGGATGCTGCAATGGCGCTTGGACGCGTTCCAACGCTGGCTGACTATCGAAGAGCCGACCTGGGCGCTCGTCCACTATCCGCCGATCGACTATCAGGCGGCGCGCTACTACGCGGCGCCGAAGGCCGGCGCAAAGTATAAGAGCCTCGACGACGTCGATCCGGAAATTCTCGATACCTACAAGAAGCTCGGCATACCGCTGCGGGAAGCTGAAGTGCTATTAGGCGTTGAAGGCGCTCCGCGCGTTGCTGTGGACGCAGTGTTCGATAGCGTCAGCGTTGTTACGACGTTCAAGGATGAACTCGCCAAAGCCGGTGTGATCTTTTGCTCCATGAGCGAGGCGGTTCGCGAGCACCCGGAGCTGGTGAAGAAGTATCTCGGCTCGGTGGTGCCGACGTCGGACAATTTCTTTGCGACGCTAAATAGCGCCGTCTTCTCCGACGGCTCGTTTGTGTACGTGCCGCCGGGCGTGCGCTGCCCGATGGAGCTCAGCACGTATTTCCGTATGAACGCGGAAGGCACCGGGCAGTTCGAGCGTACGCTGATCATTGTCGACAAGGGCGCTTACGTTTCGTACCTCGAAGGCTGCACCGCGCCGATGCGCGACGAGAACCAGCTGCACGCGGCGGTGGTAGAACTCGTCGCGCTCGATGACGCCGAGATCAAATACTCGACGGTGCAGAACTGGTGGCCTGGCGACGCCGAAGGCAAAGGCGGCATCTACAACTTCGTCACCAAACGCGGCGATTGCCGCGGCGCCCGCTCGAAGATCAGCTGGACGCAAGTCGAAACCGGTTCAGCCATCACCTGGAAATATCCGAGTTGCGTGCTGCGCGGTGACGATAGCTCTGGCGAGTTCTACTCAATCGCCGTCACGAACGGGCGCCAACAAGCCGACACCGGCACGAAGATGATCCATCTGGGCAAGAACACGCGCTCGCGTATTATCTCTAAGGGTATCTCGGCGGGACATTCGTCCAATGCGTATCGTGGCTTGGTCTCTGCTCACGCCAAGGCCAAGGGTGCGCGTAACTTCACGCAGTGCGACTCGCTTCTGATTGGCGATCAGTGCGCGGCGCATACTGTGCCTTACGTCGAGACCCGAACGCCGGATGCGCAATTCGAGCACGAAGCGACAACGACCAAGCTTTCCGACGATCAGCTCTTCTATCTCCGGTCACGCGGTATTCCGGAAGAAGAAGCTGTCGCGCTGCTTGTGAATGGCTTCGTGCGTGAGGTGCTCCAGAAGCTGCCGATGGAGTTCGCGGTGGAAGCGCAGAAGCTATTGGAAGTCAGTCTCGAAGGGAGCGTCGGATGAGCGTGTGGCGTTATGCTTTAGCTGCGTGCGTCATTGCACTGGCCGCGTGCAACCAACAACCTGCCGACCGCGAGGCCGAGGGTTCGGCGCCGCCCGTCGAGACGCCATCTGACACCACCGATACGGCGCGCGCAGAAATTCCGCCCGTGGACGCTTCGTTGCTTGGAGCACCGAACGATGCGTTTACGGCCATCGAGCCCAGCGAAGTCGGGGTCTTCGGCGCGCCCGCCGTTATGGAGGCTCTTGAGCCACTGCTCGGACCCGAAGTTATGGAGGGTGCTGATGTCAGCCTTTCTGTCCGCGAGAACGGCGATCAAGCGATTGCCGATGTTGTGCGCACCGGATTGCAGGACGATGCCGTTTCCGGCGGCCACGTCCGTATCGAGTTTCATCGCGAGGCGGACGGCTGGTTTCCTGTAAACGCCTACCGGCGCACGCAATGCGCGCGCGGTGGGGAGGCTGGTCAATGGACCGCGGGGCTCTGTCCATGAGTGAACGTGAATACTGGTTCGCGCGTCGCTATCCGTTGAAAGATCCGCGTCAGGCGTTCGCGCCGGTGCACTGGAAGGGATATCTCGTGTCGCTCGTATTCGTGTCAGCGCTCACTGGCGGTGGCGTCGCGTTCGCGTGGTTTGGCGCGAACAACGAGATGTTCGAAGGGATCATGGTCTTTGCGGTCGTCGCGCTTTTGTCGGGCGTTTGGTTCACCATGACCGCGAAGGCGAATGGTGATCGGATACGCTCGGTGGCGGACTATAAAAAGGACAAGCAACAGGGTGTTTGACGTTCAAGGCCTCCATGTCGCCGTTGGCGGCGCCGAGATCATAAAAGGTCTTACGCTGTTCGTGCCGGCGGGCGAGACGCACGCAATCATGGGCCCGAACGGCTCAGGAAAGTCGACGCTGTCCTACGCGCTCGCTGGACGTGACAATTACGACGTTACGAGGGGTTCGGCAGCGCTTGGCGGGGTGGATCTGCTCGCGCTTGAGCCAGAGGCGCGCGCGTGCGCGGGTCTGTTCTTGTCTTTTCAATATCCTGTCGAAATTCCGGGACTCTCAGCAATTGCGTTTTTGAAGGCCGCGCTTAACGCGCAGCGCAAATCGCGCGGACAGGAGCCTATGCCGGCGCCTGAGTTGTTGAAGCTCCTGCGCGCTAAGGCCGAGGCGCTGAAGATTGACCAGGAGATGCTGAAGCGTCCGCTCAACGTCGGATTCTCCGGCGGAGAAAAGAAGCGCTTTGAAGCACTGCAACTCGCGGTGCTTGAGCCGAAGTTCGCTATTCTCGATGAGACTGATTCAGGTCTGGACATCGATGCGCTGAAGATCGTCGCCGCTAGCGTGAATGCCGCGCGCGCGCCGGATCGTGGACTCCTCGTGATTACGCACTATCAGCGGCTGCTTGATTATATCAAACCGGACCGCGTCCACATCCTTGCCAAGGGACGTATCGTTACCAGCGGCGGTCCTGAATTGGCGCTCGAACTCGAACGTGATGGCTACGACAAATATGTGAGAGCGGCGTGAGTATCGCGTCCGAACTCCCGACGCGCCGCAATGAAGCGTGGAAGTACTCCGATCTGCGCAAGGCAATTGGAGAAGAGCGTCACACGCTGCGCGATGGGCGCGACATCATTGAGCGATTGGCGCCGGGGACGCAGCAGCTGGTTGCGGCGCCGGGAAAAAAGCACGTCTTCATCGAGCGGATGACCGATGATCGTCACATGGACGCGCGGTCGTTCGACTGGACTGTGGGCGAGAGCGCAGAACTTACACGGGTCGTGATCCAAACCGGCAAAGAGCTGCCGCTTTCAATCACGCGCGTGCGCCTGGCCGCTCGTGCAAAGTTCACTCAGTTCGTGCTCAGTTTTGGCGCGCGGCTGGCGCGGATTGAGACGCATGTCGCTGTGGAGGGGGAGGGCGTCGAAGTGACGATGAACGGCGCCTACCTCGCAAGCGCCAACCGTCACGCGGATCTGACGTCGGTGATCGAGCACAACGCCCCTGGAGCGGTCACGCGCCAGCTGATCAAAGGCGTTGTGCGCGCGGGCGGACGCGGCGTGTTTCAAGGCAAGATCGTGGTTGAGCGCGCGGCGCAGAGGACCGACGCGCGCCAGCACCATCAGGGGCTGCTCCTAGAGGATGGCGCGGAGATCTTCGCCAAGCCGGAACTTATGATCCATGCCGATGACGTCCAATGCGCGCACGGCAACACGGCCGGCGGGCTGGATGATCGTGCCCTCTTCTACATGCGCTCGCGCGGCATTCCCGAAGCGGACGCACGCGCTCTGCTGATCGAAGCGTTCCTGACAGAAACGATCCCCGCGGGTCTCCCGGAAAGCCTTCGTGACGAGTTGGTGTTTGCGATCCAAACTTGGCTCCAAACGGGCCAGCCGCCTCAGCCTGCGGTGAGCGATGAAGAGGGCATGCTATGAATGCGCCTCTGATCCGCCGTCCGCTTGACGTGGACGCAGTTCGCGCTCAGTTCGCGATCCTTGGACGGTCGGTCAACGATCGCGCTTTGGTGTATCTGGACAACGCCGCAAGTGCGCAGAAGCCAGAGGCAGTCATAGAAGCTATGGCGGCGCAGATGCGGGGCGCTTACGCCAACGTTCATCGGGGGCTTCACACGCTAGCGAACGAGACAACGGAGGCGTTTGAAGCCGCGCGTGGCAAGGTGGCGCGTTTCATCAATGCGCCAAGTACCGACAGCATCATCTTCACCAAGGGCGGCACCCACGCGATTAACATCGTGGCCGCTGGGCTCGATGTGAAGGCTGGCGACGAGATCGTACTTTCAGTGATGGAGCACCATTCCAACATCGTGCCGTGGCATTTCCTGCGCGAGCGCAAAGGCGCAGTACTGAAATGGCTGGATATCGACGACGATGGCGCGATTGATCTCAACGCGCTTGATGCTCTTATTGGGCCGCGGACGAAGATCGTCGCAATTACGCATATGTCGAACGTGCTGGGCGCTAAGACGTCAGCGAGGGAAATCGCACGTATTGCCCACGCCAAAGGCGTCAAGGTCTTGTTTGATGGTTGTCAGGCGACGGTGCACGATCATGTCGACGTGCAGGCCATAGGCGCTGACTTTTATGCGTTCACTGGTCACAAGCTCTATGGCCCGACCGGCGTTGGCGTACTCTACGGCAAGCGAGACTTGCTCGCGGCCATGGCGCCGTTTGAAGGCGGCGGCGAGATGATCGATCTCGTTGAGCGCGAGCGGGTCACCTACAACGAGCCGCCGCATCGTTTTGAAGCAGGAACGCCGCCGATCATCGAAGCCGTGGGGCTCGGGGCCGCGATTGATTGGCTGGAGAGCCAAGATCGCGCTGCTATCGCCGCGCACGAGGCCGCGCTTCGTGATCGCGCTATGAGTGCCTTGCGTGAACTGAACTGGGTGAAGTTGCACGGCGCGGCCGCAGACAAAGGCGCCATCGTCGCTTTCTCAGTCGAGGGCGCACACCCGCACGATGTGGCGCAGATTCTGGATCGCCAGGGCGTCGCCATTCGAGCCGGGCATCATTGCGCGCAGCCTTTGATGCAGCGTCTTGGCGTCACCGCAACAGCGCGAGCAAGTTTTGCGTGCTACAATCGTCTTGAAGAGGTCGATGCGCTTGTCGAGGCCTTGCACAAGGCAAGGAAGCTTCTGAGTTAGAGTATGATGGACGGTTCCGTTCCCCCGCAGAGCGCTCTGCCGAAGGCTGAGCTTGATCGCATCACCGATGACCTGGTGGCGCAGTTCAAGACTGTGTTTGATCCGGAAATCCCGGTTGATGTCTACGAACTGGGCCTCATTTATAAGGTCGACATCAATGATGAAGGCTTCGTCGATATCGAGATGACGCTGACCGCGCCGGGCTGCCCCGTTGCCGGCGAAATGCCGGGCTGGGTTGAGACTGCCGCGCGCAAGGTCAGAGGTGTTACGGGGGCCAAAGTGAACCTCGTGTTTGAACCACCTTGGACGACGGCGCGCATGAGCGACGAAGCCAAGCTCGAACTGAACATGTTGTAGACGATGACACGCAGACCCAGACCGAAGATTGTAACGCTCACTGAAGCGGCCGCTGCGCGCGTGAAGGAGATCGTGGCGAAGGGCGACAAGCCGTATTTGCGGGTTGGCGTCGTCAACGGTGGCTGCGCTGGAATGGAATACACGCTCGATTACGCCACTGACCCTGCGCAGTTCGATGAGTTAGTTGAGGACAAGGACGTTAAGATCCTCGTTGCAGCTGATGCTGTCCTGTTTCTGCTGGGCTCCGAAATCGACTACGAAACGACGCGGCTTGCGTCGAAGTTTGTCTTCCGCAATCCCAATCAAACAGACGCCTGCGGTTGCGGTGAGAGCGTCACCATCGTGCCGGCCAAGGCCCAAGCGTAATGCCCGCAGACAATAGCTTCCACGAGTACGTGAAGGAGCTATTTGCGAGTGTTGGGCCAGTTCAGATCAAACGCATGTTCGGCGGCGCTGGCGGCTACGCTGACGGCGTCATGTTTCTGCTGCTGGGAAACGACACCATTCACATCAAAGTCGATGACGCCCTGAAAGTCGAACTGCGTGAAGAGGGATCTGGGCCGTTCGAGTGGACGCCGCAGAATGGGCCACGGGCTGGCGAGACGATCGATCTTGGGTATTGGCGTTTGCCCGATAGCGCTCTCGACGATCCGGACGAGGCGGCGCTCTGGGGACGCAAAGCGTTGAAGATTGCGAAGGCCAAAGCGGCGGCCAAGCCGCAAAAGAAGGCAAGGACCGTGGCGAAAACGGCGCCGAAGGTCGCAAAGGAAGCGCCAGCGAACAAGAAGACGAAGCGCTAGCTCCCTTTGAACTCGGCAGGACGCTTCTGGAAGAACGCTTGCACGCCTTCGCGGAAGTCCTCGGTGCGACCTGCGATCTTCTGAGATTGGCGTTCGGCGTTGAGCTGTTCGTCCCAGCTGTTGTCTAGCGACGACCAAGCGAGGCGTCGGATCATCCCGAGTGTTTTGGTTGGGCCGTTGGCGAGTTCGAGCGCGAGAGCCTTTGCTGTGGGCAGCAGTTCGGCGTCGGGAACGCAGCGGTTCACCAAGCCCCAATCGTGCGCCTGCTTGGCGTGAATCTTTTCTCCCAGCAGCATCATCTCCATCGCGCGAACGCGGCCGATCATACGTGGAAGGTGATAGGTGGCGCTGCCATCCGGCACGAGCCCGATGCGGCGGAAGGCTTGCAGGAAGTAGGCGCTCTCGCCTGCGACGATGAGATCGCCCAGCAACGCGAACGAGCAGCCAATGCCAGCAGCGGCGCCGTTGACGGCGGTGACGTACGGAATCGGCAGGTCGCGCAGCTTGCTGACGAACGGGTTAAATGTTTGTTCGAGCCGCCCACCGAGATCGGGTTGGCCATCCGCATCCATCGGCGGCGCGCCACTAGCGAGATTGGCGCCGGAGGAAAAGCCGCGCCCTTCACCGGTCAGCACGATGCAGCGCGCTTCACTGGCGGCTCTGTCAAAGAAGACATCGAGTTCAGCCGTCATTTCAACGGAGATTGCGTTCAGCGTAGCGGGATCGGACAGCGTGATTAATGCGACGCCGTTCTCGAGTTCATATTTGGCTTTAGCCATTTTTCTCTCCCACGCATGAGCGCGGGGGCAGTCTAACCAGACTTTGATGCGACGGGATATGCTGCCGGAGCGGCAGCGCTACGCGACGTAAAGGACCGGCGTGGCGTCCGTGGTCGTTTGATTGCGGCCATTGCGCTTGGATGCGTAGAGGCACGCATCAGCACGCTCAATTAGGCCGGCTGGTGTGTCGCCCGATTGCAAGCGGGCAATGCCGATCGAGACCGTGACTTGGCCTAGGTCCTCGTTCGTTGAGCGGCGACGCAGGCGCTTTGCCTGGATCGCTTCACGCAACGCCTCGGCTGTCTGCTGCGCTACACGCGCGCTCATGCGCGGCATCACCACCGCGAACTCTTCGCCGCCATAGCGTGCGACAAGGAAATCGGGGCGAGCATGCGCTTGGAGCGCACTGGCCAGGAAGCGGAGGATCTGATCGCCTGTGTGGTGCCCCCAAGTGTCGTTGAAGCGCTTGAAGTAATCGATGTCGCACAGCAGGAGCGAAAGCTCGGTGCGTTGCGCCTTTGCTTCCTCGATACGCATCCGCAGCGTTTCGTCGAACATCCGGCGGTTGGCGAGACCAGTGAGGCTGTCAGTCAGCGATTCCATGCGCACCGACTCAAGGCTTGTGCGCAGCGTGTCGATCTCTGACGTCGATTTCTTCAGTTGCTCATTGAGAGTTTGATTGTGGTTTGCCATGTCGAGCGTCGCTGCGGCCAGGCTTGCGACGACCTGGCGGATCTGATCGGGCGTCATGCCGCGGTTGAGATCGGTGGCGGCGTTCTCGAGTGTTCGCCCGTAATCGCCGCTCTTGTTCTCGGCATCTTTCAGGAAGGACACGACGTGCCCGAGGTCGCGTGCGATCTTCTCGCCGGCCAGGACAATCTGCGCAGATGCGCCAAGGCCCGTGAAGAACTGCTCGTGGAGCTGCGAGTTATCTTCGCTCGCGAATGCCACACCCGATGCAATGCGAGCATCGACGGCCTCGCGGAGCGCTTGGTTGCGGTTCAAGCGATAAGAGAGCCAAACCTCATAATTGGCGCTCGTCGGCGGAACGCCGTGCAGCCGCATGAGGTCGAGTGTCTCGACCGCAACGTTCGCGCCGCCGGGGCCTTGCATCAGGATGTCTTGGTCTGTCACGCGATACCCGCAGAATCTGCAATCTCAGGGACGGTAGTGGGCAGGGTATGGACGAGTGGTAAATGCTACGAATAATCCAGAAAAAATGAGTAGTTGCGCTTACGTCCACGGTAAGCGGTAGACAGAGACGAAAGCCTTGGGAGGCGCGAAATGAACCGGCCAATCCAACCGTCAATTGAAGAGACGAAAGCGCGCATGGGCGCGATCCTCGAACTGCAGAAGCGCCTCCAGACGGGCAACGGCGCGCCGGACGTAAGACTGCGCAAGGATAGGCTAACGCGAGCGGTCAATCTCGTTCTCGCTCACAAGGACGAATTCTTGAGCGCGCTGAACGAGGACTTTGGCGCCCGGTCGCGAGATATGTCGCTGTTCACGGACCTTTCGGGCGCGGTAGGACCGCTGAAGCATGCGCGTGCGCATGTAGAAAAGTGGATGGCCCCGCAAAAGCGGAGTGTCACCCCGTCGGCCTTAGGACTTTTCGGTGCACGGGCCGAGGTGCGCTACCAGCCGAAGGGCGTTGTTGGCGTCATCTCCCCGTGGAATTTTCCTATCTCGCTCTCGTTCGACGCAATCGCCGGCGCTTTCGCGGCCGGCAATCGCGTGATGCTTAAGCTGTCCGAGCATACGCCGGCGACGTCGGCGCTCATGGCGCAAACAATCGACCTCTATTTCGATGAAGACGAACTCGCAGTGATCAATGGCGGACCGGAAGTCGGCGCCGCGTTCGCAGGCCTCGCGTTCGATCATCTAATTTTCACGGGCGCGACGACGGTTGGACGTCACGTCATGCGCGCGGCGGCGGACAATCTCGTGCCGGTTACACTCGAATTGGGTGGCAAGTCGCCAGTCGTGATCAGCAAGAGTGCTGATCTGACAAAGACCGCTGCGCGCGTCATGACGGGCAAGACGATGAATGCGGGGCAAATCTGCTTGGCGCCCGATTACGTCTTGGCGCCGAAAGAGAGCATTCCGGAGTTCGTGGCGCAGTCGAAAGCGGCAGTTGCGAAGATGTATCCGACGCTCAAGGACAACGCCGACTACACAGCGGTGATCAACCAGCGTCACTACGAGCGCATAACTGGCCTCATCGCCGACGCCAAAGCGAAGGGCGGTGAGATCGTAACGATCAATCCTGCTAACGAGGATTTCAGCCAACAAGAGCATCGCAAGATTCCGCCGACGCTGATCCTCAATGCCACGGATGACATGCAGGTGATGCAGGAAGAGATCTTCGTGCCGGTGTTGCCGGTTCGAACGGTAGAATCTGTTGATGCCGCAATCAGCGAAATCAACGCGCGCCCGCGACCATTGGCGCTCTACTATTTTGGCGACGATGCCGATGAGACCGAGGCGCTGCTCAATCGCACCCATTCGGGCGGCGTGACGATCAATGATGTGATCTTCCACTTTGCCATGGACGATCTGCCGTTCGGCGGCGTTGGCCCGTCGGGGATGGGCGCCTATCACGGGCATCGCGGCTTCGTGGAGTTCAGCCACGAGAAGGCGATCTACCGTCAGATCTCAGCCGAGCTGCTGGCGATGCTGCGCCCGCCTTACGGCGCGACGTTCCGCAAGCAGATGGCCGCGCGCCTCAAGCCGTAGAGCTTACTTCTTCGGTTTCAGGAACGCCGGCATGCTGTCACCGAAGCCGGTGACGGACGGGCCGTTATCGTCGCGTGGCGGGCGGCGTTCATCGCGGCGCGGCTGGTTGTTGCGGTTTTCTTGGTGCGGTTGATCTTCGCGGTCTTCACGTCGCGGTTGTTCTGCGCGTGGCTCTCGGCGCGGGGCGTCGTTGCGCCGGGGCTGGTCCTCGCGCCGTGCCGGGCGAGGTTCGGATTTCACTTCGGTGCGTTCAAGGGGTTCGGTTGAAGCGGTGGGGCGATCTTCGTCGCGCTTCACATACTTCTGCTTTTTCTCGCTGATGCGCTTGGAGTGCTCTTTCTTGAGCTCTTCAGCGCGACGGCCACGGCCGCCTGAATCGCGCGGGTCGCCGAGCGAGGCTTCGGGCAATCCTGGGACTTCAGCTTTCTCAATCGGCTTGCCGGTGAGCTTCTCGATTGCGTCGAGGCTCTTCTTGTCGCCGGGGCCGACGAGCGTGAACGACGCGCCCTGGCGGCCGGCGCGGCCGGTGCGGCCGATGCGGTGGACGTAATCGTCCGGGCTGCGCGGTGGCTCGTAATTGAAGACGTGGCTGACGTCCGGAACGTCGAGGCCGCGTGCGGCGACGTCGGACGCGATGAGGAATTGCAGATCGCCTGAGCGGAAGCGGTCGAGCGTTTTGGTGCGCAGGGATTGATCGAGGTCGCCGTGGATCGGCGCGGCGTTGAAGCCGTGGCGCTTGAGCGAAAGCGCGACGACATCGACGTCAGTCTTGCGATTGCAAAAGATGATCCCGTTCTTCACTTCGCCGGTGCCGGTCATCACGGCGCGCAAAGCGGCGCGGCGGGTGCGGGGATCTCCGCCTGGCAACATAACGACGCGTTGTGTGATGGTGCTGGCGGTGGTCGCCGGGCGCGAGGCTTCGATGCGCTTTGGGCTTGAGAGGAACGCCTCGGTGATGCGTGTGATTTCGGGCGGCATTGTTGCGGAGAAGAACAGCGTTTGGCGCGTGAACGGCGTCAATTTGAAAATGCGTTCGATGTCTGGGATGAAACCCATGTCGAGCATGCGATCGGCTTCGTCGACCACCATGACTTGGACGCCAGTGAGCAAAAGCTTGCCGCGTTCGAAGTGATCGAGGAGGCGACCAGGTGTTGCGATCAGCACGTCGACGCCGCGTGCGAGCAGCGCGTCTTGGTCGCCGAATGACACGCCACCGATAAGAAGTGCTTTCGTGAGTTTTTGGTATTTGCCGTATTTGTCGAAGCCCTCGGCGACTTGCGCAGCGAGTTCGCGCGTCGGCTCGAGGATTAAGGTTCGCGGCATGCGCGCGCGGGCGCGGCCAGCGGCGAGGATGTCGATCATTGGTAGCGTGAAGGCGGCGGTTTTGCCGGTGCCGGTTTGGGCGATGCCGAGTATGTCTCGGCCTTTCAACACTTCGGGGATCGCCGCAGCTTGGATCGGGGTTGGCGTGTTGTAGCCGCCTTCCTTCACCGCGCGCAGCGTTTCGGCGGAGAGGCCGAGATCGTCGAAGGTGATTTGGGTTTTGGCTTCAGGTGCGCTCTCAGGCGCGGAATTTTCAGAGGACATTCAATCTCACTTGGGGGCCGCTTGTTCGCGCAAGGCGCGAGTGGGCAGGCCGCTTGGTTGGCGCCATACGCCTCGCGTCTCCGGATTGAGGTGAGCGGGCGTCCAGCAAGGGCGAGCACGCCCTCGGGCGCGCACAACGGACAGCGCGCAAATGGGGGGATTTCACCCAAAAGTCAATGAATGTCGCGTCTGGGCGGCGTGTTGCGTGCCTAAGTGGCCGTCTCCAACGCCGCCACCACCGTCGCGACACTGCCTACGACCGTCTCGGTGGAGGCGATCCCGCGAAAGAGAATGATGGTCTTGCCGTGACTGTCTCGAACGGCGGCGACTTCTGCCGGATTGATGTGGACCTCAAGTCGGGGATCTGCGGCAGAAACGAACTTAACGAACCTGGCCATGCGCGGCTCCTGCCGAATCGAACTCGGGCAACCCTTATGAGCGCCGTCGCGCACGATTGCTTGGTCCAAATAGAAATACCGCTCTGAACCAACGTACTGCGCCTCAATGCAGAATATCCGACACTAAGGCGCGAACAGTGCTAGCGTCAGATCATCAGCAACAAGAACCACTGCGTGCGCCTCCCGCGACGGGAGGGCGTGATCGCATGCGCGTTTGAGAGCGTCAGGACAGAACATGCCGATCCCAGGCGAAATGCTAAAACGCGGATGGGGTGTCTTGCGCCTGCAGCCTTGGCATCTCGCCGGCGTCTTCTCATCCAGCGTCGAAGCGGAGAGTTTGGCTCTCGCGCTGGGCTCCGCCTACACGATCAAATATGGCGAACACAAACCAGGCTCGTCCGACTTCGATTTCGCGAATTCTCCGGCGTCACCATCAGTTTGAGAGGAAGCCCAGTGGCCTTCATTGTAAATTCCTCGCCGGGTGCAGGCCTTCGCTTCGAGCCAAGCGCGACGTTGCCAGACGCCAACGCTGCGCTGGGATGGGCTTCTGCGTTAGAGCGGCGCGGCATGCGTCTCATACGAATTCGGGACACGGTGAGTGGCGCGATATTCGATCAACGCGCTCTGCGTGATGAGATCAAAAGACTGCAGGCGATTGGGTGAGCAAACTCAAACTGCTGCAGGACTCCACGGCAGCTGACAAAGCGTGGATGACGGAAGTCCGCAATGTCTTCGGCGAGCGGGACGCCGGCATGGCGCGATTTCATGGGCGCGCGACAGGCGAGCCGGGAACGCGGCTGCGCGAACTCTACGATTGCTACGTCAAGGCGCGCGACGCCTACGAGGCGCAATAACAACTTAAGCGCTCATGGAGCGTCAGAATGGTGCGGTGCGCCGAGGAGCGAATGAACGTGAGCGCATTGTCTGTTGTCAGCGTGGCGGATCGAGCCGGTTTTCATGTTTTCGCGGCGGCGCTGCGATCGAGTGACTATTTCAACCTGCTGGAGGGCGCTGGGCCGTTCACGGTTTTTGCGCCTTCGGACGTTGCGTTCGCCGCCTTGTCCGACACTGCGCGCGACACGCTTCTCTATCAAGATCGGGAACGCCTGCGTCTCGTGCTCGGCTATCACATCGCCGCGGGAAAAGTTGCGACGGCGCGGCTTATGGGCAAGCGCATTCGCGGCGTGATGCAGGCTGGTGGTGACGTCATCATCGATGGTCGCGCTGATCTACGCGTGAACGATGCGGACGTGATCAAGGCAGATTTGATGGCGCGTAACGGGGTCGTACATGGCATCGACGCGTTGCTATCACCGCGCAAAGCCGCCGTTGCTATCTCTTGAAAGGCGCCATCAAGTCATACGATCCGCGGCGGGGCTCGGGTATCATCGCGCGCGATGATGGGCGCCCGGACGTGATGTTCTACGCCAACGAGCTGGAGAACGCCGGCCTCGCACGCGTGGCGAGTGGTGAGCGGATAAGCTTTGACGTGAAGACAGATCTCGCGCTCAAGCGGTCGTTCGCTGTGAACTTGAGCAAGCTCTGACGACTAGACGTCCACATCTTCCACGAACTTTGCGTTCGCTTGGATGTAGTCGAAGCGCTTCTCGGCTTTTTTGCCCATCAGCGTTTCGATCAAGATTTCGAAGTCCGGCGCACCGCTATCGTCCAGCACCACACGCGCGAGGGTGCGCGTGGCCGGGTTCATCGTCGTGTCCTTCAAGTCCGCCGGCATCATTTCGCCGAGGCCTTTGAAGCGTGAGATGTCGGTCTTGCGGCCTTTGAACTCTCCGTTGAGCAGCGCTTCTTTGTGCGCATCGTCGCGGGCGTAGATGCTCTCTTTGCCAGCGGTGATGCGATAGAGCGGCGGCATCGCAAGGAAGAGACGGCCAGCACGGATCAGCGCCGGCATCTGCTTGTGGAAGTAGGTGATCAGCAATGACGCGATGTGGGCGCCGTCGACGTCGGCGTCGGTCATGATGATCACGCGCTCATAGCGCAGATCATCGAGCTTGAACTTGGCGCCCATCTGAACGCCGAGCGCGAGGGCGAGATCGGCGAGTTCTTGGTTGCCGCTCATCTTCTCGGCGCCGGCGCTGGCGACGTTCAAGATTTTGCCACGCAATGGCAGGATCGCTTGTGTCTCACGCGAGCGCGCTTGCTTGGCGGAGCCGCCGGCCGAGTCACCCTCGACCAGGAAGATTTCCGTGTCTTTGTCGCCTGCGCGTGAGCAATCGGCGAGCTTGCCCGGGAGGCGAAGCTTGCGCGTTGCGCTTTGGCGGGAGACTTCTTTCTCCTTGCGCCGCCGCATGCGGTCCTCGGCTTGCTGGATGCACCAATCTAGGAGGCGTTGTGCTTCCTGGGTGTTGGCGCCGAGCCAGTGGTCGAACGGGTCACGGACAGCGTTCTCAACGATCTTCGCGGCTTCCGTCGAGACCAGGCGACCTTTGGTTTGGCCTTCGAACTGTGGTTCGCGGATGAATACAGAGACAAGACCTGCGCCGGTGTTCATCACGTCTTCCTGCGTGATGACGGAAGCTTTCTTGTTGTTGCGCAGCTCAGCGTAAGCACGAAGGCCCTTGGCGATCGCGGCGCGGAAGCCGGCTTCGTGGAAGCCGCCGTCTGGCGTGTAGACGGTGTTGCAATAGGAGCGGAGGAAGCCGTCGGCTTCGCCGAAGCCATCGCTCACCCATGTGATTGCCCACTCGACGCGTCCGTGCGGACTGTCCTTATCGGTCTTGCCGGAAAACGGCTCGTTGACGACGGCGCGCTTGGACTTGGTGAGTTCAGCCAAAAAGTCTGCGAGGCCGTTCGGGAAGTGAAGGATCTGCTCTGCTGGCGTGTCGTCCTTGATCAGTTCAGGAGCGCACTTCCAACGGATCTGCGTGCCGCGCTGAAGGTACGCTTTCGAGCGCGCCATCTGGAAAAGCCGCGCCGGCTTGAACGCGGCGCCTTTGCCAAAGATTTCCGCGTCGGGATGGAAGCGCACAGTCGTGCCGCGACGATTGTGAGCAGGGCCGACTTCGACGAGCTTCGAGGTCGGCGTGCCGCGGGAGAATGTCTGGCGATAGAGTTTGCGATCGCGAGCGACCTCGACTTCGACTTTGTCGGAGAGCGCGTTCACGACAGAAACGCCGACGCCGTGAAGGCCGCCTGACGTGTGATAAACCTTGCCCGAAAACTTTCCGCCCGCGTGCAGCACGGTCATGATGATTTCGAGTGCAGACTTCTTCGGAAACTTCGGGTGCGGGTCGACAGGCATGCCACGACCGTTGTCGGTTACGCGAAGCGTTCCGTCGGCTTCGAGTTCCACTTCGATGCGATCAGCGAATCCCGCGACCGCTTCGTCCATCGAGTTATCGAGCACTTCGGCGAAGAGGTGGTGCAGCGCGCGTTCATCTACGCCGCCGATATACATACCCGGACGTTTGCGAACCGGTTCGAGTCCTTCGAGAACTTCGATGTCCTTGGCGGTATAGCCGCCAGCTGCAGCGGGAGGCGCTTCGCTCCCACCGAAGAGGTTGTCGTCCCAGAGTTTGTCATCGCCGTCTTTGGGCATCGAAGATTTCTTCTGCGCTTGCGCCATGGACGTTCCTTAAGGCGCTTCGTGCGCCTCCAGCAATGCTTTGACCTGCGTAGGAACCGAACAGGCTTCGGTATCCGGGGAGTAAACGACCCGTTGTGGGCGAATTAAGTGTCCTTACGGACACGGCGTGGTGCGCCGGGCAGCCAATGGCAGCTCCTGACGAAACCTCGTCACGTCTAAGCGGTTGGGTCGCACGTCGACGGCATGCGGGGGCCGCTCAGGACGAGGAGCAGCAAGCATGAAGAAGTTCACGATAATGGCCGCAGTAGCGGCGGCAGCACTGATGGCCGTTCCGGCTGTTGCGCATGCGGAATGGTACGCGGGCGCGGCATATACCCAATACGATTTGAACGGAGCGGAAGTCGGCGGCGCGACGGGCCGTCTGGGCTATCGCTTCAATCCCAACTTCGCAGTTGAGGGCGAAGGCACGGTAGGCGTCGATGACGACCAAGGTGTGGAACTCAACCATGCAGTAGGGGCGTATGCGGTAGGCATCCTGCCGATCGGCGCCGGCTTCTCGGCTCACGGCCGCGTTGGCTATCAAACCATGGAAGTTGACACACCGCTGGGCGATGCGGACGACGACGGCGTCGCTTACGGCGGCGGCGTGTCTTGGCAGGCAACACCGGGCATTGGCATCCGCGCCGACTACACCCGCATGGAAGGGGACCTCGACTCCGACGCGATTTCGCTCGGAGCGGCGTTCAACTTCTAAGGTTCAGCAGAATGTGAAGCGCGGTGGGCCAGGGCTGATGCTCTGGCCCGCTTGCCTTGCGCGGGGGCGGGCCCGTAGGTTGCGGGCGAGGGACATCCAATCGGAGCTGGCGTGATGAGATATGTTTTGGCGGCGGCGTTGTTTGCCGCGTTCACCGTGACCGCGCAGGCTCAAGACACCACTACACCGGCGGCGCCGGTTCCGGCATCCAGCTGCCCGGCGCTGACTCCCGGCCCGACGGCGCCCGATCCAGCGCATGCAACTGCGGATCAGATGAATGCCGCCGTTCAGGGATACAGCGCCTGGCAAGCGGCGACTCAAACAGCGGTCGATTGCCGCAACGCGGAGCGCCGCTCGCTCAATGCGCAACTGCAGGCACGCACGGCCGAACTTCAAGCCGCGCAAACGGCGAACCAAGCGGCGGCCGCTGCTTTCCAAGCGCAACTCGACGCGTTCCACGCGCGCCGCAATCGCCACTAAGCGCTAGTTGCTGACTACAAACGAGTAAGGCCGGAGATCGCTCTCCGGCCTGCTTTGTTATTTCGTCGAAAATTCAGTTTCCGTGGATTGCGGTACGAAAGTCTGCGTCTTCGAAGAGGTCTGTCACGATGGCAGGGTAAAGCCCGGTGTAGCGGTTCATCGCTTCCGGAATCGCGATCGCACCTATGAATTGCGAGGGCCATTGATCGGTCACAACGTGTTCGTGGTCGTACACGACTTGTCCATTGCGGGTCACAATGAAGCGAGCACCGAGAGTGGCCCGGCTTACATCTGAGCCACCGGTCTCAACATGACTTTGGGTAAGAAAGCCTGAAACCGTTGTGCCGGCGGCGGCGTCGAGTTTGCCTGCGGCGGTTAGCTCAGTTTCCAGCGTTTGGCGCAGATAGTCGGAGAACGACCCATTCGGCGCCCGCAGTAATTCTGCGCGAACGCCCACGGTGCGATCCATGCGCTCGGGCAACCCTTCACCAAGCGCAAAGCGTCCGACCGCGAGCGCGGGCACATCGCTGCTGCGCATGATCTGCACGTTGCCGATCGTTGGGCGATGTTCGGGCGCGGGCGGCATAGTGGTGCAGGCGGCCGCTAACGCAGACGCCAAGACCAAAAGAAGGGCGCGCATCGGTTCAGTTCGCCGGTGCTGTCTGAGCCTCAGCAGGCGTTTCCGGCGTGACTTCAGTCGGCGTCGCTTCTGCCGGAACGTCTGACGCGGGTGTTTCGGTCGCGCCTTCGGCGGGTGGCGTCTCCGCAACAACGGCCGTGGCAGTTGCACCTGGGAAGACTGGGTTCTTTGCGAGATTGTTGAGGCCGTGCGCCATGATCTGACGCATAACCGTCTCGATCGCTGCGTTCGCGTTGCGCTCACGGGTTGCGTTCTCCGGCTCGCGCGTATTGCCGATCGTGGTGATCATTGTAATAGTCAGCCACCGCCGTTCCGAGCAGACCAAATGTAAGGCCGGTGCCAAACCCACGCTGCGCCGCGTCGGCCTGCGGGACGTTGTCGATGATCACCGAAAGAATAGCGCCGCCTTCGACCGGACTGGTCGAGACTTCAGAGTAAAAACCGCTTTCGCGAATGTGAGCGAGGATTTTGTCGGCCAAGAAGTTCGTAGCGCGCGCGTTTGCAGCGCCGCTGGTGCGAAACTCGAAGAGCACCTGAACTGGATGGGTCTCGGTGACTGTCGCGACTTGGTCAGCAGGCACATCCCCCAATGTGTTCTCGACGAAGAAACGCGCCGCGTGTGCAGCGCCACTCCAAGCGATCAAGGTCATTGCCGCGAATGCTGCGGCCAGAGTTTTGAATTTCATGACGGCTCCCCTCCTGTCGGCGAGGAGCCTATCTTACCGTATAGGATACGCAAGCCGATCAGCGGCGGCGCTAGAACGGCAGCCAGCCGCGATTGAGGCGACCGTCGCAACGATCAAGTTGAGCGGCGTACGTGTCGTAATAGCCCTGCACGCGATCGGCCGATGCGAGCAGTGTTCTGTTGCCGCTGTACGAGCCGCGCCGATAGCCGCCGCGGCCTTCGTGGTAGGCGAGATAGTGGCTACGCGCGTCTGAGTAGGGGATGCCAAGCTCAGAGTGCGAGATGCTCGTGTACCAAGAGACGAAGTCAGATGCGTCGCCGAACTCGTTGCGATCTAGGCCGTCATCCCCGCGCGCGCGTTCGTATTCGTCCCATGTGGAGCGCAAAGCTTGGGCATAGCCGTGCGCACTCGATGCGCGGCGGCCAGGGAAAATGAAGAGGATGCGCCCGCGAGGTGGACGTGCGTTGTGATCAAAGCCGCTTTCTTGGCGCATGATCGCGAGTTGCAACGCCGGTGGCGCACCCCAGCGGCGCTGGGCATGCTTTACAGAGCGCCACCAGCCTTCTTGGGTCTCAAAGATCTCACAGGCGTCGCCCGGATCGTCGACGGGATCGTTGGTGACGCAAGCCCCGAGCGAGGCTGTCGCGCCTAGGATGAAGAGGCGGCGGTGCATGCTTTGCGCTTTACGGTGCGTCGGGCAGCGCGCCAAGCGGTCGGCGCATATGAAACGGGCCGAGGATTGCTCCCCGGCCCGCAGACATTTCGCGAGAAGGCGAGTGTTACGCCTTGTAGTACATGTCGAATTCCACCGGGTGCGGGTGGGTTTCGAAACGATCGAGCTCTTCTTTCTTGAGTTCGATGTAGGCGTCGATCAGGTCGTCGGTCATGACGCCGCCCTTCAGCAAGAAGTCGCGATCGCGATCGACTGAGGTGAGTGCTTCGCGGAGCGAGGCGCACACAGTCGGGACGTCTTTCAGTTCTTCCGGCGGCAGATCGTAAAGGTTCTTATCCAGCGGTTCGCCCGGGTGCATCTTTTTCTCGATGCCGTCGAGACCGGCCATCAGCAGCGCCGTGTACGTCAGGTACATGTTGCCGGCCGGATCGGGGAAGCGCACTTCGACGCGCTTGGCTTTTGCGCCGGTGCCGTGCGGAATGCGGCACGAGGCAGAGCGGTTGCGCGCAGAGTAGGCGAGCAGAACCGGGGCTTCGTAACCAGGCACGAGGCGCTTGTAGGAGTTCGTCGTCGAGTTCGCGAAGGCATTGATCGCCTTTGCGTGCTTGATGACGCCGCCGATGAAGTAGAGGCAATTTTCGCTGAGATCGGCATAGCGATCGCCGGCGAACGTGTTGTTGTTGCCCTTCCAGATGGACATGTGCACGTGCATGCCCGAGCCGTTGTCCTTAAAGTACGGCTTCGGCATGAACGTCGCGGACTTGCCGTACGATGCAGCCACTTGGTGGATGATGTACTTATACAAGTTCATGTTGTCGGCCATCGTGACCAGCGTGTTGAACTTCAGGCCAAGTTCGTGCTGCGCGGGCGCGACTTCGTGGTGATGCTTCTCGGGGCGCATGCCGAGCTGGCCCATGATCTCGAGCATTTCACCGCGCATATCTTGCAGTGAATCGATCGGCGGCACTGGGAAGTAGCCGCCCTTCGGGCCTGGGCGGTGACCGAGGTTGCCGCCTTCATACGGCTTGTTGGTGTTGAACGGCAGTTCGGTGGAGTCGAACGAGTAGCCGGTGTTGTGCGGATCGGTTGACCAGCGCACGTCGTCGAACACGAAGAACTCAGCTTCCGGGCCAACGTAAGCAACATCGCCGGCGCCTGACGACTTCACGTACGCTTCGGCGCGCTTAGCGATGCCACGTGGACAGCGCGAGTAAGGTTGCAGCGTGCCCGGCTCGAGAATGTCGCAGAACATTGCGAGCGTTGTTTGCTGATAGAACGGGTCGATGTGTGCGCCTGCTGGATCAGGGCGCATGACCATGTCGGACTCGTTGATCGCCTTCCAACCGGAGATGGACGAGCCGTCAAACATCGTGCCTTCGGTAAAGATGTCCTTGTCGATCATGGACACATCGAAGGTGACGTGTTGCATCTTGCCGCGAAGATCGTTGAACCGCAGGTCAACGAATTGGACTTCTTTGTCCTTAATCAGCTTCAGAATTTCTTCTGACATCGGAAACTCCCCCGAGCGTTTTTGTTGATATGACTGGGCGGCGCGCGTCTCGGTACGGCGGCGTCCCTAAAAAGAATCAGTTCGCTCTGGTGCGGATCAGACCGCCGCCGCGCCAGTTTCGCCAGTGCGGATACGCACGACGTTCTGAACATCGAGCACGAAGATCTTGCCGTCGCCGATTTTACCGGTTTTGGCGGCCTTCTGGATGGCTTCCAGCGCCGCTTCAACCTGTTCGTCACCGACGACGACTTCGACTTTCAGCTTCGGCAGAAAATCAACGACATACTCGGCGCCGCGATAAAGTTCGGTATGGCCTTTCTGACGGCCAAATCCCTTGGCTTCGACGACTGTCATGCCTTGCAGGCCGATTTCCTGGAGCGCCTCTTTGACGTCATCCAATTTGAACGGCTTGATAATGGCTTCGATTTTCTTCACCGCAGCACCCCTTTTATCCACATAACGCCGGCGCGATTTCGGCTCCTCTTGGACCGCGACGCATGAGTCTGGAAGTTAACGTGCTGCCGGCGTTGGGGAGGGCGAGGCAGGCGCCTCATTCAGAGGCGCCGCTGCACAATCAAACGGCTGGCGCGTGCGAACGGGCGCCATAAGGTTCATGAAATGACGCGCTTGTTCTTGATCCGGCACGGTGAGCCTGAGGCGGCCTGGGGCGGGGCCGTGGATGACCCTGGCCTATCTGAAGGAGGGCGCGCGCAGGCGGATGTCGCCGCGGCCGCTTTGGCAGGCTTCGGCCCGCTCGCAATCTTGTCTTCGCCTATGCGTCGATGCCGGGAGACTGCCGCGCCGTACGAACGCAAGACGGGGTTGGCAGCGCGCGTTGAGCCCTCGGTAAGCGAAGTCGTCGCGCCTGCGGGCGTGACGGACCGCCGGTCGTGGTTGCGCGCAAATTTTCCCTGGGACTCCGGCGTCGCGCGCCGCCAATGGAGCGATGTTGATCCGGCCTTGCGGGGCTGGCGAGACAGCGTTTCGTCGTGGGCCTGCAGCATGAGGCAAGACGCAGCAGTGTTTTCGCACTTCATCGCGATCAACGCACTCGCCAGCGTCGCTATGCGCAGCGATGACACGATCGTTTGCGCGCCGGGCTATGCTTCGATCACCGAGTTTGAAGTGCGTGATGGCGGACTTTACCTCATCCGGCTTGGTGACAGCATGGTGCAAGGCGAAGTGCGTTGAGCTGCGAGATTATCAGCGTCGAAGAGATGCGCGCCATTGATGAGGGGAGCGCCGCCGCTGGCGTCTCCACGCGCGTACTGATGGAAAATGCCGGGCGTGCGGTGGCTGAAGCGATCGTGCAGCGCTTTGCGCAGCAGCCCACTGCAGTGCTGTGCGGCCCGGGCAATAACGGTGGCGACGGTTGGGTCGCCGCGCGCGCCTTGCGAGACATGGGCTGGCCGGTTTGGGTCGAGACGCTCGTTCCGCGCGATGCGCTTAAGGGCGATGCACTCGACGCGGCAAACGCGTGGCGCGGCGAGACGTTCGATCTCGGCAAGAACGGACACAGGGCCGAACTTTACATCGACGCACTTTTCGGCGCGGGCCTTTCGCGGCCCCTAGATGGGGAAGTTGCGCGTCTTGCGACTGTGCTGCCAGCCGAGCGAGTTGTCGCCGTCGACGTGCCGAGCGGCATCAATGGCGATGACGGAAATCCTCTTGGATCAGTGTGTTTTGAGGCGGCGCTCACCGTGACGTTCGTTCGTAAGAAACCTGCCCACGTTCTCATGCCGGGGCGCGCCTGGTGTGGTGAGGTGGTTGTCGCGGATATTCGCGCGCCCGAGAGCGTTGTGGCCGCGCAGAAGGTCACGCTCTTTGAAAACGATCCGGCGCTTTGGAGGGCGCCATGGCCAGATGCAGATACGCACAAGCATGAGCGCGGGCATGTGATGGTTGCGAGCGGCGCTCACACGCGCACGGGCGCCGCGCGGTTGTCCGCGCGGTCAGCTCTGCGCGCAGGCGCGGGGCTGGTGACTGTGATTTCGCCGAGCGACGCACTGGCGGAGAATGCGGCGCAGCTCACAGCGATTATGCTGCGTGAAGCGAATGGCGAAATTGACTTCGCAGAGGCAGCGCGCACGGCGCAGGCAATGGTGATTGGCCCAGCCTTCGGCACAAGTGATGCGCACTACAAACTGTTGCTTGCCGTGCTTGATGCAAAGCCTCGCTGTCCGCTGGTGTTGGATGCTGATGCGATCACGCTGCTTGCCCCTCTTACTCATGGCCTCGACGCGCGCGATGTGATGACGCCGCATGTGGGTGAGTTTCGGCGAGCGTTTCCCGGCATTTGGGGCAGCGCCGCAAACCCGATCGATGCAGCACGCGCGGCGGCGGCTTACGCGCGCTGTGTTGTACTACTCAAAGGGCCTTCGACAGTGATCGCCTCCCCGGACGGACGCGCTATCGTCAACACCACAGGGACGCCGTTCCTGGCGACGGCCGGTTCTGGTGACGTTTTGGCCGGTTTGATCGCTGGGCTGATCGCCCAAGGGACAGCCAGCTTTGAAGCGGCTGCTACAGCAGCGTGGGTGCATGGCCGCGCCGGCGAAGTGTTCGGCCCAGGGCTGACCGCGGACGATCTCCCCGATATTTTACCGCTTATATTCAATATGTTGGCGCCCGCGCACCTGAAGCGCAAACCCGTGGGTTGATCGGACCTGTTTTGGACCCAGTTTTTGCGTTAACCCTTAGGATTGGGACGCGTGCTCCGTGAGGGGGAAGACTTATGGTTTGGTGGTGGTGGATTATTCCGGGCTTTGTGGCCGTGATTGGCTTGGCGTTCGCGCTGAGCGGCCTCGGCTGGATGTTCCGCGGCCGGCCAGTTAAAGGCGGACGAGGCGTCCTTGGCGGCGCTGTTTTCCTCGGCATCGGCGCGCTTATTGGGCTGCTTGGTCTCAATGTGCAGAGCTACCACCGGCTGACCTACGAGCGCCCAGTCGCGACGATCGAGATCAGTCAGAAGGGTCCGCAATTGTTTGAGGCGGTGGTGGTGGAGCCGCCGACTGAGCAAGACCCAAACGGGATTTCGCGCACGTTTGAAGTCCATGGCGACGAGTGGCGCATGGAAGCGCGCGTGCTGCGTTGGAAGCCTTGGGCCCAGATATTGGGCCTCGATTCACAATATCGGCTGGATCGCTTCTCGGGTCGCTACACCGACACGCAACAAGAGCTGAATGCCGAACGCAGTGCCTACGATATCCGTCCGGAACGCCAGTCTGGCATCGATCTGTGGCCACTCGCGCGCGAGTACAGCCGCTACGCCCCGATGGTGGACACACTCTACGGCTCGGGCGCCTACATGCCGATGGCCGAGGGCGCTCGCTACGAGGTTCGGATCACTCAAAACGGCCTGATCGCGCGTCCGACCAACGAAGTGGCCGCTGAGGCGTCGTCGAGCGGCTGGAATTAGGCGGACGGGGCCTCGGCCCTGTTCGGTCTTATGGTGCGGACGGCGGGACTCGAACCCGCACGCCTCACGGCGCTGGAACCTAAATCCAGTGCGTCTACCAGTTCCGCCACGTCCGCTGGATCGCGCCCCTTTAGGGGTAGGGCGCGCCTGCGTCCACCCGTCATGGCGGGGCCGTGGACTCTGCCAAAGCGGGATGCCATAAGCCCGCCTTTCCTGAATTCAGCGTCGCGGCAAAGGATTTGCAGCCTCGGCGCGTATGTCGAAAGCACGTCTAATGCAGCTCACCGAGAGCCGGTCTGAAGGTCTTCTGCGCGTTTACGACGTCGTCATTCCGGCGGCCGATCTGCAGCAAAAACTCAACGCCAAAATCGCGGAAGTTCAGCCGCGCGTGCGCATCAATGGCTTCCGTCCGGGCAAGGTGCCGGTCAGCCACATCCGCAAAGTCTACGGCCCAGGCATGATGCAAGACATCATCAACGAGGCTGTCCAGAACTCGACCAAGGAAGGTCTCGCCAACGTGCGTGCGGCCTCCGAGCCCTCGCTAGACGTGAAGAGCGACATGCAGAAGGTCATGGCGGGCGGCGAAGACCTTAAGTTCGAGTTGTCGCTTGAAGTGATGCCTGACTTCGAACCGGCAGATCTGGGGTCGATCAAGATCACGCGCCCGACGGCCGCAGTCACCGACGAGCAAGTCAATGACGCGCTGAATGAATTGGCGAAAGCGCAGCGTGGCTTCGAAGAGAAGAGCGGCGCTGCGGTAGACGGCGACCAATTGGTCATCGACTTCCTTGGCCGCATCGACGGCGAAGCATTTGATGGCGGCGCGGCGAACGACGCCGAAGTCACGATCGGCGCAAACCGCTTCATTCCAGGCTTTGAAGAACAACTCGTCGGCGCCAAAGCTGGCGACGATCGCGTGCTCAAGGTGACGTTCCCGGAAGACTATCCGGCGGCGAACCTCTCAGGCAAAGCGGCGGAGTTCGAAACCAAAGTGAAGACAGTGCGCGGCCCGAAAGAGGGCGCGCCGGATGATGCTTGGGCGACGCAGCTTGGGTTCGACAGCCTCAATGCCGTCAAGGAAGCGCTGAAAGAGCGCATTGAAGCGGACCACAAGCAGCAATCGCGCGCGAAGGCGAAGCGTCAGATGTTTGATCAACTCGATGAGAAGCACGACTTCGAATTGCCGCCCCGAATGGTCGAAGCTGAGTTCAGCCAGATCTGGCGCCAAGTCGAGCAGGATAAGGCGCAAGGCCGTCTTGATCCGGCTGACGAAGGCAAATCCGAAGACGATCTGAAGGGCGAGTATCGCGACATCGCCGAGCGCCGCGTGCGCCTCGGACTGCTGCTCGCCGAAATTGGTCGTCGTCACAAACTCGAAGTGTCAGACGAAGAAGTGGGCCGCGCGATCTCGGCGCAGGCGCGCAACTTCCCCGGCCAAGAGCAACAAGTGTTCGACGCCTACCGCCGTAACCCGCAACTGGTCGCCCAGGTCCGCGCGCCGCTCTACGAGGACAAGGTGGTCGACTACATGATGGAGCTGATTAACGTCACCAATCAGACCGTCAGCCGAGACGAGCTCTTCTCTGACGATGAGCCGCCGACGCCAGCGCCGGCCAAGAAAGCTAAGAAAACCAAGGCTGCGAAGGCCGAAGACTAAACGTTAAGCCTCACTGCAGTAGGCGGGGCTTGCGGGACGCGTGTAAGCGTCAAATATGAAGCGCTCCGGGGTCGTTTGATTCCGGGCGCGCCCGAAAGGTCCCTATGAAGACGTTCGATCCTATCGCCACCTACGCCGCAATCATCCCATCGGTGATTGAGCAAAACAGCCGCGGCTCCTGGAGCCCGGACATTTTCTCGCGTTTGTTGCGTGAACGGATCATCTTCATCAACGGCCCGATCGAGGACAACCTCGCTTCCGTTGTCGTCGCGCAGCTGCTTTTCCTGGAATCGGAAAGCCCCAAGCGCGAAATCGCGATGTACGTGAACAGCCCGGGCGGCATCGTCACGTCCGGCCTCGCGATCTACGACACCATGCAATACATCCGCAGCCCGATCTCGACGGTCTGCATCGGCCAAGCCGCGTCGATGGGCTCATTGCTGTTGGCATCAGGCGAGAAAGGTTTGCGCATCGCGCTGCCGAACGCGCGCGTGATGGTACACCAACCATCGGGCGGCTTCCGCGGACAGGCTTCGGACATCGAACGCCATGCCGAAGACATCATCGCTACCAAGCGTCGGTTGAACGAAATTTATGTCAAGCATACGGGGCAACCGTATGAGCGCGTCGAGAAGACGCTCGATCGCGATCACTTCATGACGGCCGAAGAAGCGCAGAAGTTCGGAATCGTCGACCGCGTCTATGAAAAGCGCGATCTCCCAGAAAGCGGCTTAGCTGGCGCTGCCTAACACGTACGTAAGCGTCAGCGGCTGTTGCCGCGCAACGTTGTGACCACCGGCGTTAGCCGCTACGGTTTGCCCAGAATAGGGGTAAGCCATGCTGGTCTCTGTACGTTTGTCGACTGTGGTTGCGGCTGCCGTCGCGTTGTTTGGAACATCTGCGCTTGCTCAAGACACCCAAGATCAGGCGCGCGGCTTCGTGGAGCAGGTCGCGCTGAGCAGTAGTCGCGACGCGGCGTTGGCAAGGTGGGAAGGTGCAGTTTGCGTTGGTGCGGTGGGTATGGCCCCCGCGGAGGCGCAAGCGCTCGTCGACAGGATTTCGGCGCGAGCGCAAGCGGTCGGTTTGCACACAGGCGCGCCCGGCTGCCGCGCAAATGTGATGGTGATTTACGCACCTGACTCAGACACGCTCTCACGTCAAATCGTAGATCAGCGCCGCGACCTGCTTGGCTTTTCTGTCGATGATGGCCGCGTAACCGCCGGCCGCGATGCGATGGAAGACTTTGCGCGAACGCAACGTCCAATCCGCTGGTGGCATGTATCGAGTTCTGGCGTCGGAAGCGTGCGGCCGGACGCAGCGCGCTCGCGTCAATCTTCTGGCGCCACTGCGGCCGCGGCCGCCGCAGGCGGCAGCGCGACGGTGTCTGACATGGGGAGCACACAGGACCTCGAAGGCGTCGACGCCGTGCGCGTCAACGGTTCGCGTGCGCGACCGGAAGTGCGCAACGAACTCACTTATGCGCTGATCGTCGTCGACGCGCGCCGGGTCGCGAACGTGCCAGCGGGTGCGTGGATGGACTACGTTGCCTTCAATGCGCTGACGCAGGTCGATCCTGACGGCCGAACTGCGGACTTCCCAACAATCTTGAACCTCTTCTCTCAAGCCCAAGGTGCGCCGACGGCCCTGACCGCGTGGGACACTTCGTATTTGAGCGCGCTCTACCGGGCGCGCAACGAGGGATCTTCCCGCCAGATATCTTCGATCTCCCGGCGCATGAGCGAGGGGTCTCACTGACCGTGCCGGGACGAGTTCGACGCTCACGATAGTGTGACATCAGGCATCCGAACCCGTGCCTATAGTTCGCAGCCAGGGAGGCTGGTCATGAACGTTCGCGTCTGCGTCATAATGTTTGCATTGCTGGCGACGCCGGCGTTTGCGCAGACCGATGACAGCTCAAACGATCTCGTCGTGCGCGGCGTTCGACCGGAGCAGATTCAATCGTTCGTGGAGCAGGTCGCGGTAGCGCCGCCTTCAGTGGACCAGATCGCACGTTGGGATGACGCGTTGTGCCTGAGTGTTGCCGGCCTCTCGGTTGAACAGGGACAGACAGTCGTCGACCGCGTGGCGATGCGCGCGCAGGCAGTTGGCCTATCGCCCGGGCGTACTGGCTGTCGTCCAAATGTCTTCGTCTACTTCGCAGCAGACGCCGGCAACTTCACCCGCGCACTCGTGGACGAACGTAAGTCGCTGTTCGCCTACTATCACGAAGAGAACATCGCGACGCTGGGGCGTGAGGCGTTGCAATCGTTCATTGACGCTCCGAGCCCGGTGAGATGGTGGCACGTCATCCAGACGCGTGGCGCGGATGGGGACCGCCTAGGTAGCGACCAGGCTGGAAGTCAGGCCCCGCCGCCACCGACAGATCCCGGACGCCCGCCTGAGGCAGACGGCCTGACAGGTGTCCAAGCCGTGCGCTCAAATGGATCGCGCTTGCGCGCGGCGGAACGGCAAGACTTCAACCGGGTGATTGTCATCGTCGATGGCAGCCGCCTCGATGGGTATCCGCTCGTGTCGATCGCTGACTACATCGCGCTCGTGACGCTGGCGCAGATCGATCCGACAGCTGAAACCCGCGACTACCCCACCATCCTCAATCTTTTTGCCGACGATCCGGATCTGGTCTCGTTTGAAATGACGACTTGGGATTTGGCCTATCTCAATGGGCTCTATCGAAGCGCGCGCAACGCTGCGAGCGTGACCCAGCAAATGCGAGATATCAGCCGGCGCATGGCGGGCGATGCAGGCTAGTTGAGCCGTTCGGCGGCGCAAATCCTTGCTTCGTCGGAAAGCCGTGGTTGACCGCACAGCTGTGCTCCTAGATTGCATCCGGTGGGTCTGGGACCTCAGAGGGGATTGAAGATGATGAGACGTTACGCTGCTGTTCTGGCCGCTTGTGTCCTGTCTTCAATTGCCATGCCCGCAATGGCGCAGGACTCCCCGCCCGAAAACGACCTCGTTGTGGTCGGAGAGCGGCTGCAGGAGATGGTCCGCGGGTTTGTTGGAGAAATCGCGACGGCGCCAGGAGGGGAGCAGCAGATGGCCCGCTGGGACGGCCGAATCTGCCCATTGGTCGCGGGCTTGCCTACGCGGCAAATGCAGTACGTCGCCGATCGTATCGCGCAGCGCGCTCACCAGGTCGACATTGAGACTGACGGACCGGGCTGCAGTGCGAATATCTTGATCTTCGTAACGCCGGACGCCAGCCGCCTCGCGGAAGGTATCGTCGATGAGTACCGCAACTTGGTTGCGTACTACTCAACCAGCGGTGTCAACACTCTGGGCCGCGGGCCATTGGAAGACTTCAGCACTTCAAGTGCGCCCGTTCGCTGGTGGCACGTGAATCAGACGGTCGGGGCGGACGGCCAGGAACTTGGTGCGGATACCAGCACGGGCGGCTCACAAGTCATCCGTGGCGGCCCGCCGCCGAGCCGCCTGCGCCGTGCAACGCGGCAGGACTTTTTGCGGGTGCTGATCATCGTTGACGCGCGCCAGGCGCAGGGCGTGCAGCTTCAAGCTTTGGCGGACTATCTGGCGATGGTTTCCTTGGCCCAACTCGACCCCGATGGGCACACCGTCGGTGTGCCGACAATCCTCAACCTGTTCGCCGATCGCGACAGCGGTGGCGTTGTCCCGGCGGGCATGACCGAATGGGACGAAGCCTACCTTGAGGGCCTCTACACAGCTCGCCGGACAGCGCCGCGGGATATCTGGCAACGCCGCGACATCTCTCAAACCATGGTTGAGCGGCTGGATCCGTCGGCTGTGCCGGCGCCGTCGAACTGACGATCTGTGGATAACGTCGACTTGAACGCCACCCTGGCCTAGGCCATCTAGGGGCTCTGGCGGGCTTCAGTGTCGCTGAATTCCGCCAAGAATGAGGGCATTTCCCTCGTAAACAGGGGGGCAGCGTGTCGGCGCAGCTTGCGGCCCCAACCTTGCTATGATCGAATTGCCTAGCCGGGCGGCCGGGCGTTGCAACGTTTTTGAAAGGGATCGTGGTCAACCATCTGTTATGCGGGGAGATAACGGGGGCCATTAGCTCGCCGTTTTCAGCCCTTATATATTTGGTCCCAGACGGCCCCTTGAAGGATCGCGTATGAGCA
>JAPLOL010000013.1 GCA_026400735.1 Alphaproteobacteria bacterium
CTGGCCGCTCGAAATAGGCTAGGCGCTGAAATGTGCCGAAACGGATGTGGCTGTGCTGCAGCCGCACCAGGACAGACGAGCGCGTCGGCGAAGGCTCGTCGCCGCGAGTCAAAGCTTCGCCAGTCTCGATCAGCGAAAACGCCTTTGAGGTGTAACCGCCGAGAGCCTCAAGCATCTCCGCCGCGAGCACCTCGCGGACGCCTCCCTTCAGCGTCAGCCGCCCGTCGCCGAAGCGCGAATAGGGTGTCTGGCCAGAGCCTTTGGTCGCCAAATCGAGCAGGCGGTCGTCACTGTCACGCAATTGCGCGAAGAGAAAGCCGCGCCCGTCACCGATGTCTGGGTTGTAAGTTCTGAACTGATGGCCGTGATAGCGCATCGCCAACGGCGCGTTCATGTTGTTCGGCAGTGGCTCAAAGCGCGCGAAGTGCGCTTCCCATTCTGTCGCAGTCAGCTCGCCTAGGCCGACACGATCGGCCCAGCGTTGGTTCCGCCAGCGTAACACGTGCTGTGGAAATCGCGCGGGCGCCACAGGATCGGCAAATTCCGCCCCGAGTTGTGCGAACAGAGGATCGGGCCGGTAACGCGCCGTGACGGGCATGACGCTCATCTAGGCGCAGCTAGGCCGGAAGTCATGTGTCGTTTCACGCGATGGGCCGTGACGTGCGCGGTGGTTTGTGGCACAAAAATGCGGGGGCGACGGAAGGGTCGTGGGACTTATGTCGGCGCACACTTTGAGCTTTGTCGGCGCGGCGTTTGCCTTCGCCACGCTCGTTGCGTGCACGGAGAACGCCAACGGCGCGAAGACTGAGCGCAGCTCCGCCGAGCGCGTCGCTGAACAACTCGATGTTTGCAGCGAAGGCGGTGGCGAATTCGCGCAGCGCGTGTGCGCTAATCGCCCATTGGCCGAACTCGATGGGCAGGTGCGTGCAACGTTGGTCGCCGAGTCCGCGAACATCTCGGACGCTGGCGCGCAGCTTCTGGTGCAAAACCAAAATCGCTGGCGCAACGCCGCGCGCATCAGCTGCGGCATCGTCGATGAAGCGGCCGAGCCGGATGCTGCGCAGCAACGCTGCCTAGAGGCCGCGTTCCGCTCGCGTGCGCAGGATGCGCAAAACTCAGTTCAGGAAGTTGGCGGTTACACCTTCCAGCGCATGGAGCTGGTGGATGCAACGCCAGTCACCGCCGAGATCGCCTCTGACATGGGCGGCTCCGCGCCTGTTGCTGTCGAGCGCGATATTCGCTTCCCGCGCATTGATGGCCCGCAGACGCCATCGATCCGCCGCTTCAACGAACTCGTGGCGCAGCAACCGCAATTCTCGCTTGGCGATGCGACTAACGAGAACGTGGACTATTCCATCGCTTATGCCGGCGAAGAGCTTATCTCGGTGAAGTTCATTGTCAGCGCGGATTCAATCGCTGCTGCGAATGCAACAAATACGGTGAAGGCCGTCACTGTCGTGATGAGCGATGGCGGCCGGCTGCTGACCGAAACGGATGTCTTCCGAGCCGATTCCGGCTGGCAAGATTTAATCACCGATCGCGCCGTTGCCCGTATCGCGCGGGAGTTTCCGGACTACCCGAACTTCCCGCCGCGCCGCGACGTATATGAGACTGCGACCAAACCGCATCTGTGGCTCATCACCGAACGCGGCCTTGTTCTGATGTTTCCGCCGCTGTCGTTCGGCGGCTCGCACGCGGATGGCGGCATTGAAGTCACCATTCCGTGGGCGGATCTACGCCAGTATTTGAACCCAGCCGCGCCGGCGCCCATTCGCGCCGCGGTTTGATGGGTGGAGATGTCGCGCTGCTCTTTGCGGGGCGATTGCGCTAGTCAGCGCTGATGGGTTCACGCACCGGATCGATGTTCGCGCTCGCCAGCGTCGTGCTGATCGGCATGACCGGCTTTGGCGTCTTCCTACCGATCTTTCCGTTTTTGTCGCTTGAGCTTGGCGCGACGCCCACAGCGACAACGATCGCGATGGGCGCCTACTCGCTTGGCCAACTGATTGCGTCGCCTCTGTGGGGGAGGTTAAGCGACCGCATTGGGCGCAAACCGATTTTGATCATCGGCCTGCTCGGCGGCGTGATTTCGTATCTGTGGATCGCGCATGCGCATACGATTTACGATCTCGGCGCGGCGCGGATGTTTGGTGGCCTGATGGCAGGCAATGTGGGCGCGGCGTTCGCTGCCGCCGCTGATCTCGCGGATGACAAAACGCGCGCGCGCAACATGGGGATGCTCGGCGCCGCTGTTGGCCTCGGCTTCATCGGTGGCCCAGCGCTTGGGGCGCTGCTGATCGGACAAGCGCCTGAGCGCGAGAGCTTCGTGCTCGTGTGCTACATGTCGGCCGCGCTTGCCGGCCTAGCTGCGCTCGCTGCGTTGGTGCTTTTCCGCGAAAGCTTGACAGCCGATGCGCGTTTGAAGACAGGCCAACAGCGTCCGCGCCGGCTCGCGATGCTCGCGTCCCGCCCAGCGCTCACGCGGTTCATCGTCGTAATGTTTCTTGCCATTGCCGCCCAAGCGCTGATGGAAACGACGTTCGGCCTCTGGGCCGACAAAGAGTTGCAGTGGGGTCCGCGCGAAGTGGGTTGGACTCTTGCGGCGCTCGGCGCTGGTGCGGTTGTGCTTCAGGGCGGCGGCGCGGGCAGGGCCGCACGCGTGCTCGGTGAACGCATGATGTTGCTGATCGGCTTGGTGCTGTTTGCGGCAGGTTTCGCTGGTCTCGCGGTGTCGCACGAAGTGCCGACGATGGCGGCGTCTCTTACAGCACTTGTGATTGGCATCGGCCTCAGCACGCCGGCGCTCAATGCGCTGATTGCGGCGCAAGCTGCTGAGAACGAGCGCGGCGCGGTGATGGGATTGTCGCAATCTGCTTCAGCGCTTGGCCGCGTCGCTGGGCCGCTCGGAGCAGGCGCGTTGTTTGATCAGCTCGGTTCAGGCGCGCCGTTTGCGGTGGCGGCGGTCTTGATCATTGGTGCTCTTTTCGTGGCGCTCGGCGAACCTGCAAAAGAGGTTGTCGGGGGAACGCCGTAACTAGTCCTGGTACTTACGCCAGACGCCGTCGCGATCTCGGACTTCGTAGGCCCCTTCGATCTTGCGCACGGCCTGCGAGGCCAGTGGCGCTTTGCCGTGGCCGCCCGGAATGTCGAGTATGTAGCTCGGTTGCGCCAAGCCTGACACGCGTTCCTGTAGCGCTCGTGTCAGCTCTTGCCCGCGCTCAATCGAGCAGCGGAAGTGCGATGTGCCCGGCGCTTTGTCCAAGTGATGGAGATAGTACGGCTTGACGCGCGCTTCGACCAAGGCGCGCATCAGCGCTTCAAGCGTCTCGACGTTATCGTTCACGCCCTTCAACAGAACCGTCTGCGCGAGCATGGGCACGCCGCTATCTACGATGCGGGCGATCGCGGCGCGTGCTTGCTCCGTTAGCTCATGCGCGTGGTTGGTGTGCAGCACGACGTACGTCGTTGCCCCTTCGACACGCAGTGCCTCGACCAGATCCGGCGTCACGCGCAGCGGATCGACTGCGGGGATACGGGTGTGCCAGCGAATGATCTTAACATGCGGGATTGCCGCGAGCCGCTCGGTGATCTCGCGCACGCGACGTGCCGAAAGCAGGAACGGATCGCCGCCGGTGAGGATGACTTCCCAAATGCTGGGCTGGCGTTCGATGTACGCCAGCGCCGCATCGAGCTCCGCGCCCGTAAGTGTGCCATCCCCCTGTGGGCCGACCATCTCGCGCCGGAAGCAGAAGCGGCAATAGACCGGGCACACGTGCACCAATTTCAACAGCGCGCGATCTGCGTAGCGATGCACGACGCCTTTCACCGGCGTATGCGCTTCATCTCCGATCGGATCGCTCAGCTCATCCGGCGCAATCTCAAGCTCGCGCGCATCGGGGCGAAACTGCGCCGCGATCGGATCATCTGGATTGGTCGGATCGATCAGCGCATCCATCGCCGGCGTGATCGCGACGGCGTAGCGGCTGGCTACTTCCGCCAGCGGATCAGTCTTCGCCTTCGCGCTCATATTAAATCCCAAACGCCTTCGCGTATCGCACCGTGCCGCCACCCGCGAGCGCGCCGGGCTCGAACTCCAGCGCCATAAAGTGCGGCCCAGAGAACGGAGCTTGCAGCGATTCCGCGATTTTCGACGAGAAACCGAAGCGGGGATAGTACGACGCGTGCCCCAGCACAACGACGCCTACGCAGCCCAGCTCCTTACAGCGCGCATTGCCGGCGCGGATGAGTTCTCCGCCGAGGCCTTTGCCTTGAAATGCCGGCAACACCGAAACTGGCGCTAGCGCCGCCGCTTGGAGAATTTCTCCTTCTCGCTCTATCGCGAGAGGCGAATACATAACGTGCCCCTGGATCGCGATGTCGCTCGCCGCGACCAGCTCGACCAGCGCATCGCTGTCAGCACGGAGTTGCTCGACGAGGTTCGCTTCATCGTCCTGTGAGAAAGCGTGCCGCAGCACGGACCGGATGGCGGCAATGTCGGCCGGAAAGATTTGCCTGATCGCGATCAGATTACCTCACATGTCGTTGCTGTTGATTGCCATCTTTGTCGGTGAAGAAATGAACGGCCTTGGTGATCGTTTGCGAGTGCCCGTGCAGCGCGTGAATGTCCTTCAGCACGTCCTCGACAGATTTTCCATTGAGATGATGCTCAACTTCCTTGAGTGCCCCATTGGCTGCACGCAAAACGACTCTTACGAATGACATCCGTTGCTCCATTGGTCCGATGCCGCAATAGATACCATCTAGGCCGGTGACCGGCAACCGTCATTTGAACTGTTGTACATCTTCCTGCGGCGTCCACAGCACATCATTGATATGCCGCGCCCCAGTAGCCAGCATCACGACTCGATCGAACCCCATCGCAACGCCGCTCGATGATGGCATGTGCGCCAGTGCTGCCAAGAATTCCTCATCGATCGGCCAGCGCGCGCCGTAGCGCTTCGCTTTTTCATCCATCGCCGCCACGAGCCGCGTGCGTTGCTCCACGGGATCTGTCAGCTCGCCAAACCCGTTCGCCAGCTCAACCCCGCACGCATAAAGCTCAAACCGCTCCGCCACGCTCGCGTCGTGCGCGCACCGCCGTGCCAACGCGGCTTCGCTGATCGGATACTCGGTCAGCAGCGTCAGCGCACCGTCACCGAGTTGCGGCTCAACGTGCTGTACCAACGCCGCCGAAAACGCATCGCCGTCCGACGGCATCGGCACGGGTGAGAGTTGCGCAAACGCATCGCGTACGGAAATTCGCTCCGCCGCCGTAAACGGATCGCAGCTCCGCTCGCGCCATTGCAGCATCGCCGCGTTCGCCGCCCGCGCCGCGACGCGCACGATCTCGATGCAATCGTCCATGATCTCTTCGTACGGCGCGTTGGCCCGGTACCATTCGATCATCGTGAATTCAGGCGCGTGCAGCGGCCCGGTCTCGCCGCGGCGCCAAGTCTTGCCGAGGAAGAAGAGCTTCCGCTCGCCAGCCGCGAGCAGCTTCTTCATCGCGAATTCTGGGCTCGTGTGCAGATACCGCTCACCCACCTCGAACGCATCGATATGCGTCTCGGCGCCAGGCGAAACCGCGAGCATCGTCGGCTCTGCCTCGGTGAACCCTTGCGCCCAGAACCACTCGCGCACAGCGCGCGCGATCGCGGCCCGCGCTGCCAAAAACGGCCGCCGGTCCGCGTGGCGCGCCTTGTCCCACCACGGGGAGGGCGTCATGACGCTGCTCCTATGCCGTTACGTAGCTTGGCCGCAGCGTCAAATCTGGCTAGAGAAGCCCCCAATTCCGGTCCTTTCGGGTAGTTCAGGACCGCCGGCAGCCCGGCGGCAAGTGAGGTTTTCGTGGTCAAAGTCATCGCCAGCGACGTTCGCAAAGGCAACGTTCTCGAGCACGAGGACGGCAAGCTTTACGTCGTGTTGAGCCACGAAACCTTCCGCCCTGGCAAGGGCACGCCAACGACCACGATCGTCATGCGCCGCATCGTCGACGGCGTGAAGACCACCGTCGTGAGCAAGACTACGGACGGCCTCGAGAAGGCCTTCGTCGAGCAAGTCAAGCACACGTTCTTGTTCGATGACGGCGACGCTGGCCTCGTCTTCATGAACCCGACCACCTACGACCAAGTGCACCTTTCCAAGGACATGGTCGGCGATAGCGTCGCTTACCTGCAGCCGGAAATGGTCGTTGACCTCACCATGTTCGAAGGCCAAGCGCTCTCGATCGAACTGCCGCCGCGCATCACCGCGACGATCGACACCACCGAGCCGGTCGTGAAGGGCCAGACGGCGTCGTCGTCCTACAAGCCCGCCATGCTCGACATCGGCGTGAAGACGATGGTGCCGCCGCACATCGGCCCCGGCACCCGCGTCATCATCTCCACCGAAGATGGCTCTTACGTCGAGCGCGCGAAGGATTGATGCTGACGCGCCGCGATACGCTGCTAGGCGCTGCGGCGCTTGGCGCGTGCGCGCCGCTGGAACAGCATTCCGCATACACGCCGCCGCCAAACGATTCGCGCTTTGCTGCCATCGAGCAGCGCATCGGCGGCCGCGTCGGTGTCGCCGCCTGGAACACCGGCACCGGCGAGTGGATGGGGCGCCGCATCCAAGAGCGCTTTGCGATGTGCTCGACGTTTAAGTGGATGCTCGCCGCGCAGATGCTCTTTTACGACATGCATCAGCCGGACCATTTGCTCCAACGCGTGCCGTTCACCGAAAGCGATCTGTTGGACTACGCGCCGGTCGCGCGTCAGCATCTTGCACGCGGATGGATGAGCGTGGTTGAAGCGGCCGAAGGCGCGGTGGTGATTAGTGACAATACCTGCGCCAATCTGTTGCTAAGAGTGGGCGATGGTCCGCAAGGGCTCACCCACTTCCTTGCGGTTTACGGTGATACGATCACGCGTCTTGATCGCACCGAACCACGCTCAATGAGAATCTTCCAAACGACCCACGCGACACCACTACGCCTGAAGCGATGGCTCGTACCCTGCAGCGTTTCCTGTTGACCGATGAGGTGCTGAACGGAACCTCACGCACACGGCTGACAGGTTGGATGGTGCAAAGCCCAACTGGCCGCGAACGCCTGCGCGCCGGATTGCCGGCGACATGGCGCGTCGGCGATAAGACCGGCACCTCGACCGCCGAGTACAACGCCACCAATGACGTCGCGATTGCGTGGCCCCCAAGCGGGGCGCCGATCCTGATCGCGGCATATCTCAGCGACAGCGTTGCCGACGCCGCCGCTCGCAACGCCGCGCATGCCGAAATCGGCCGCATCATCGCAGAGGAGTGGGGCTGATGCCGTGGTTTCGTCTCTTCGCCTGCGGTGAAGATTTTCCCGTGATCATCGACAACAACGTCGAAGTCGTCGGCTTCTACACGACGCGCTATATCGAAGCGCCAACGCAGGGCGAAGCGGAAGCGTTGTGCTCAGAACTCCTGTTCGAGGATGAAGACCTTCAACCGCCGCCGGGCGATTGGAGCGATATCCAGCCGCGCATCATGTTCGAAGAGGTTCAGCAGGTCGCCGAGCCGGTCGACATCGACGACAATTTCTCGTTCTTCCCGATGGACGAAGATCCCGACGCCGAGGATTACTGATGGCTAAGACCTTTCCCGTCACCATCTATCACAACCCCAAGTGCGGCACCTCGCGCAACGTGTTGGAGATGATCGAAGCTGCAGGCCACAAACCTGAGGTCATCGAGTATTTGAAAATCGGTTGGACCAAGAAACAGCTCAAGGAGCTCCTCGCCGCCGCTGGCCTCACACCGCGTGAAGCGATGCGCAGCAATGCGCCGGAGGCGGAGTCCTTGCTTGATGAAAAGGTCTCTGACGCAAAGATTCTCGACGCGATGGTGGAGCACCCGATCCTGGTGAACCGCCCGATCGTGGTCACGCCCAAGGGCACGCGCTTGGCGAGACCCAAGGAACGCGTCGAAGAAATTCTCTAGCGCGCCGCCAAGATACGGCTCAGCAAATCGGTTCGGCCTGGAATACGCTCTAGGTGCGGATAGCGCAGGCCATCGCGATATTCGAGCTGAATGGTGCGATAGCTGTCGCCATTCTTCAGCAGCAGTTCGAGTGGCGTCGTGCCGTCTTTTGCCGCGGTGATGGCGCGGCGCATTACCTCAGCCGAATACGTCTCGCCATTCACAGCGATCACTTGCGTGCCCGTCGTGATGCCCGCGTTGAACGCTGGGCTGTCCCATTGAACCGTGCTGACCGTATTTCCGTCGGAGAAGGTGAGGCCGATGGAATAGGCGAAGCTCGCCGTCTTGCTGTAGGTCTCTGCCGAGCGCTGATAGGCGCTGCGCTCTTCGGTATAGACGAGGCGATAGCCGCCGCGCTCAATGCCGGCGAGCGGCGGTTCGGTATCTGCCGCCTCAAACCGTTCGCGCAGGAACGTGGCCCAATCGTACGGCATGACGGCATTCAGATTTTCGACGACATCGTCAAAGTCAAACGTATTGACCTGCCGCGATCCATTCTCTGACGGCACGCCGTAGAAGCGCCGCGCGAAATCGTCCAACGAGCGGCGTCCGCCCGTGCGCTGACGAATGAGCGTGTCAGCATCGAGCCACACAAGCAGACCTTCAGAATAATAGTCCTCGCTGCGCGAGTAGCTGACCCAAGGCGTCGGCCGGCGCGATGCGATGATCGGATCGTTGCCCGTATCGGTCACGGACCGCCATTCGCGTCCAACGCGATACTGATACGTCGCCGCCACGCTCGCGAGATAGTCGAGTCCCTGCTGACGCGTGAACAATCCTGAGCGCGCGGTGAGAATTTGCCCCCAATACTGGTCCGAACCCTCATACGCCCAAAGCAATTCGCCGCGCATCGGCACGTCATAGCCGGGTGTGTAGAGATCGTTGGGTCGGCGATACTTGCCGATCCACGAGTGTGAGTACTCGTGCGGCAGGAGGTCGTGATCGTCGACTGAATTGTCCCACTCAGTGAAGTAGCCGCCCGTTACCTTGTTCTCACTCGACCGATGATGCTCCAGCCCGATGCCGCCAAGGCGATCGCCCACCGCAAACAGCAGGTCATAATGATCGAAGTGCCGCGCGCCGAACAGGCGATCGGCTTGGACAACAAGATTGCGATGCAGCCGGATTTGCTCATCAGTTGCCGCGAGTTGGTCTGGGCGATCTGCGAAGATATTCAGAGTGACGCGCGAGTGTCCGCTGCGATCGAGCTGCTCAACGCGTGAGTATCGTCCCGCAAACATCGGTGAGTCCACCAATGTCTCCAGGTCGGTCTCAGCAAACCGCGTGACTTGGCCACTTGTTTGAGCGCCATCGAGTGCTGTCGCGAAGGTCCACTCCGCAGGCAAAGTGACGATCGGTTGAAATCGAATCTGCGATGCGTAGTGACCGGCAGGATACAGCAGCATCGCGTTCCACTGCACGTTCAGCATCGTCGGCGTCATCACCATGCGACCTTGCGAGGTCTGCGTTGGCGAGAGAAATTGGAATGTTATCTCCAACTCGCGGGCGCCGGTTGGCGGATCGATGTGAAACGCATAGACGTTCACCGGATCGCGCCGCCACGCCACGCGCTCGCCATTGGCGCGCACTTCCAAGCCAGCGAACAAATTGATCGGTCCGCGCGGCGCATGATTGCCTGGCAGCCATTGCGGATAGAGCAGCGTGACCGGCTCATCGTTCGCCAGCGGAATGCGCTCGCGTCCACGGAAGATGCCGCGGGTCGTATCGGTAGCGTCGATCTCGAGGGTGATCACGCCGCCTGGGTACGCCGTATCTTGCGGCGCCTCGATCGCTGGCGGCATCGGCAAGCGTTGTGGCTGCGCCCAAGCTGCGCCGGCCGCGCACACAACAAACAACGCACTTACCGCGCCGCGCCACATCGACATGCTGCAAACCCTTTGAAACGCTGCTTGCATAACAGCGACGCTGTTAACGCCCGTCAAACCTGAACGCTTAAGCTGCCGCACTTTTCGATGAATGGCGGCTCGCTTGCGCGCCGCGACTGCGCGCTGTAAGCCGCAACTCGCCGGTTAAGGGAACGCGGTGCGAAACCGCGGCTGCTCCCGCAGCTGTAAGCGACGAGTTTGTTGGCAATACCACTGGAGCAATCTGGGAAGGGCCATCGAGCGCTGACTCGCGAAGCCAGAAGACCTGTCGGCGTGAATGCCTTTGGCCCGGGATGCGGCCGCGGAGGTCGATGTGCGTTGGTTCATTGCAGCGATGGCGCTTGTCTGCGCGAGTGCGGCTCACGCCGAACCGCGCCGCATCGTGTCGCTCGATTATTGCGCCGATCAATTCGTGCTCGCGCTCGCCGACCGCGAACAGATCGTTGCGCTCTCTGTCGGCGCGCGCCGAGATGACTCGTACTTTCGCGATCGCGCGCGGGGCATCAGGCAGACACGCGACACACTTGAAGAAGTGCTGGCGCTGCGCCCCGATCTTGTGATCCGCTCCTGGGGTGGATCGTGGGATGCCGAACAAGTTTATGCGCGTTTCCACGTGCCGGTGCTGCAAGTGGGCGACGCGCCGAACTTCACCTCCGCGCGCGCAGATCTGCTCGATGCTGCTCGAACACTGGGTCACCCCGAGCGCGGTGATGCAATCGCGCGCGATCTCGATGCGCGGCTCGCGCGTCTCAGCGCTCACCGCACAAACGCGCCCGTGATGTATCTTTCCGCCGGCGGCGCGGTCGCTGGCAGCGGCACGATGATGGACGCGATGATCAACGCTGCGGGTGGCCGCAACATCCGCACGGAGGCCAGCTGGCAAATGCTGCCGCTCGAACGCATGGTGCAAACGCCGCCTGTGCTCATCGCGATCGGCTTCTTCGACACAGGCCGCGAGCAAGTGAATGCGTGGTCTCCCTCGCATCATCCTGCACTCCGTCGCGCCCTCGCCAACGCGCGCACCGTGCGCCTGCCAGCAGCATCAATCGCCTGCGAAGCCTGGTACGCCGTCGATGCTGCTGAAGCGATCGCCGCAGAGCTCAACCGATGAGCGCTTCGCTCCGCACCTCGCTTGCTCTTGCGGCGCTGAGCATCGCCGCGTTGGCGACTGCGCTTTGGCTTGGCCCAACACAACTCGCCAACCCATTCGCATCGGATGACGTTACGCGCACAATCGTGTGGGATATCCGCCTCCCGCGCGCGCTCACTGCTTGGCTTGCAGGCGCTGCGCTAGGACTCACGGGCGCGGCGTTGCAAGGGCTGCTGCGCAATCCGCTCGCCGACTCTGGCGTTCTGGGTCTCTCCGGCTTTGCCGCACTCGGCGCCGTAATCGCCTTCGCTTTCGGCTTCGCAACATTTGCGCCTGCGATGTCTGTCGCCTTCGCTCTCGTTGCGGCGTTGCTCATAACGACACTTGGCTGGGCCTCTCGCGGACCAGCAAGCCTCGTCCTGATCGGTGTTGGTCTCTCAAGCTTTGCCGGCGGCCTCATCGCGCTCGCCCTCAACCTTGCGCCCAACCCAGGTGCGCTAGCTGATCTCGTCAACTGGACGCTAGGTTCCGTTGAGGGCCGCTCGCTCGAACATGCCGCGCTCGCCGCAACGCTCCTCGCCATCGGTGCGGCATTGATCTTCGCCGCCGCGCGCGGCTTGCAGGCGCTAACGCTCGGCGAGGAGGCGGCCGTCGCCATCGGCGCAAATCTCACCCATACGCGCGCGCTGGTCGTTCTCGGCGCCGCTGCTTGCACCGGCGGCGCAACCGCTGTCGCCGGTGTCATCGGTTTCGTTGGCATTGCCGCGCCTCATCTTGTTCGTGCGCTAGTCGGATACGATCCCGCGCGCTTGCTGCTGCCGAGCGGACTCGCGGGTGGCGCTTTGCTTGTCTGCGCGGATATCGGAGTGCGCCTGCTGCCAACGGATACCGAACTCAAACTCGGCGTCGCAGCCGCGCTGATCGGCGGACCAATCTTTGCGCTTATTGCCGCACGCCTCGCATCGCGGGGAGGCGACGCATGAGCGCGCTTCTCTCACTCCGAAACGTCAGCGCGGATCTCGGTAAAACACGTGCGCTCGAAGGTGTGTCACTCGATGTCGTGCCCGGTGAAGTCGTCGCGCTGCTCGGCCCTAACGGCGCCGGCAAGACGACGTTGCTCCGCACCGCACTTGGACTCGTGGCCGCGGCCGGCGAGGTCAAACTCGGTGAGGCATCGCCTAAGACGCTCTCGACCCGCGACCGCGCTCTACGCGCCGCGTATCTCCCACAACGCCCGCAATCGATTTGGCCGATCAGCGTCGAGGCGCTCGTTGCCCTCGGACGCTTCGCACATGGCGCGGCGCCTGATCGGCTCAGCGCACCAGATCAGCACGCCGTCGACGAGGCTATAGAAGCATGCGGGCTCGGCGCGTTGCGTCTGCGGCGCATGGACGAAATATCTGGCGGCGAAAGGGCTCGTGCTCATCTCGCTCGGGCACTTGCGCAGCATGCGCCTTTGCTTCTGCTCGACGAGCCAACTGCGGGATTGGATCCCGCGCAAGCGCTCGGCGTTGCCGATATTTTGCGCGCTCAGGCGGAGAAGGGTGGTTCGGTCATCTTCTCAACTCACGACATTGCGCTTGCGGCGGACGTGGCGCATCGCGTTTTGCTGATGAAGTCAGGGCGGATCATTTCCCAGGGAACGCCAGTGGAGGCGCTTACGCCGGATGCGCTTCGCGGCGCCTACGGTCGGCCCGCGCGACTTGAACGCGTCGGCAATGGCTTCGCGGCGATCTTCGAGCGTTAGAGTTTGAACGCGCCGTCTTGGATTTGCGCATAGAGTTCGGGCGTGATCGGCATGTACGCGAACTTTTCCGGTTGATCGAAATAGAGCGCTTGCTCAACCTTTGCCGGGTCGAAGGCGTCGCGGACGAGGTCGACTTTGCGATACTTGAACGTGCCCGTCGTTTCGATCGCCGGCGCGATGCGAATGAAAAGCGGGCGCGCGTAGCTCGGTAGTTCACGGATGAGATAGTCGCGTAGGCCTTCGATCTTGAAGCCATCGCCCGGCGTGATCGCGGCCATGCCGGCGCGGCCATCGAGTTTGCCGATCTTCACGCCGTAAACGTTGGCTTCATCGACACCTGGATAGCGCGAGATTGCTTCGGCGACTTCCGTTGTCGAGACGTTTTCGCCTTTCCAGCGGAACGTGTCGCCGATGCGATCGACGAAGTAAAAATAGCCATCCTTGTCCTGGCGCATCAGGTCGCCTGTGCGGAACCAGGAATCGCCTTTTTCAAGCACGTCGCGCAGAATTTTGCGGTCTGACGCGGCCTTATCCGCGTAGCCCGTGTAGTTGTGGCGTGCGTCGTCTTTGATTAGGCCGACGGCTTCGCCGGGTTCACCGACTTCGCAGAGAACGCAGATGCCGTGTTCGTCGCGGACTGGCATTTCGCTTTCGACGTCGAACTTCACCAAGCGCACGGCGAAGTTGCGCTGCAGATAGGGCGGTACGCGACCGATGGCGCCGGGTTGGCCGTCGAAGTTGAACATCGAGACGTTGCCTTCGGTGGAGCCGTAGAACTCCATGATCCGCGGCACGTTGAAACGCGCTTGGAATTCTTCCCACACTTCGGGGCGGAGGCCGTTGCCGAAGGCGAGGCGCAGTTTGTGAGCGCGATCCTTTGGCGTTGGGTCTTGGTTCACAAGGTAGCGGCAGAGTTCGCCGATGTAGACGAACATAGTGCAGTTATTGTCGATGACATCGCCCCAGAAGTGGGAGGCGGAAAATTTGCGCCGCAACACGACGGTGCCGCCGTTAAGGAGGGCGGAGCCGACGCCGCAGAGGCCGCCGGTGGCGTGGTAGAGAGGGAGGACGCAGTAGATGTTGTCTTCGGCATTGGCTTTGGTCGCGCCAGCGAAGCTGCGCATGTAGAGCTGCGCGCGCATGTGCGTGATCTTCGCGGCTTTCGGCATGCCGGTGGTGCCGGAGGTGTAGATGTAGAGCGCGACGTCTCGGGCTCTTTGTCCGGTGCGGCGCGCCTTGGCTGGGCGATCCGGAGCGAGCTTTGGTTCTTTAAGGTCGAGTGCGTGGCGATCGGGTGCGGCGGTGAAGTCTTGGTCGATGATCCAATAGCTCAGTGGACGCGCGAGGCCGGCGCGGATGGTCTCGATGGCGGAGAGACTTTCGGTGTCGGTGATGACGTGGCTGGCGTTTGAGATGGACAGGCAGTGGGCGAGGGCGGCGCCGGTTAGGTTGTTGTTGATCAGCGCCGAGGCGATGCCGAGCTTTGATAGGCCGACCCAGGCGGGGACGTATTCGGCGCGGTTCGGCAGCAAGATCGCGACGGTGTCGCCGGCTTTCAGTCCTTGTGTGTCGGCCCAGGCGGCGAAGCGGTTCGCGAGCGCGTCGAGTTGGCGGTAGGTGTAGCGTTCGCCTTCGAAGACGAGAGCGGTGTGGTCTTCGAATTTGTCGACGGCTTCTTCGAAGTCGTCGCAGACAAGCACATCAGAGTCTGGATCGATCTTGCGCACACGCCAGAGCGTGCGTGCGAGGCCGTCCAAAAACCGAAACTCGCGCGCGATTGCCTTGAGCGGGCCCATCCGTCGTCTCCGGCGGGAGACATAGGCGTGTTCGCTGGGGAGCGGAACCGGTCAGGCGGTCGCGGCGGACGCGAAAGCGGGGAGCATTGGCATCAAAGCCAACATGATCGTGATCAGGAATGCGGTTTGGCGTTTCATCGGTCCCTCCGAAGTGGGACCGGTTTAGTCCTCTCCCGTTGCAGCGGTGTTGCGCGGTTGTTTCAGGATCGGGGCGATTTAGCGGCAGGCGATCAGAGCTTGGGAGACCGCCTCGGCCCACGGGAAGACGGTGCTGACGCCGTTGACCTCAACCGCGAAGCGATCAGTTGGCGTGCCGAGCATGCTGATGAGCGCGGTTTTCTCAGGCGCGCTATCGAGCACTTCGGCGGTGACGTTCGGCAAGCCTTCGTTGAACGATTGCGCGGGCAGATCAAGAATCTGCACCGGCGTGATGATGCGCAACGTCGTCGCCTGATCCGGCGCGAGTTCGTGCTCGGACATGATCGTGAGTTTGCCGCTCGCGGCTTCGCAGACGATGGTGAGTTGATATTCGCTTTCAGGTGCGCCGAAGCCGGCGGCGAATGTGCCTTCGTCAGCGCGATACGACCACGAACCGGTTTGTGCGGTCGCGCTCAATGCTGCGGTGTTGGGATCAACCGGCGCTTCGGTTGTTGTCGCGGCTGCGTCCGGCGCTTGTGATGAGGGCGCTGGCGAGCAGGCGGCGAGGAGGGCGAGAGCGATGAGTGATGTGCGCAACATGCGATCCGCTTAGCAGCTTTAGTTGGCGGCGTCGCCGTCTGGATAGGCGCCGGCGAAATCCATGAGGTAGCGGCCTGGCGGATTGATCGCGGCGAGGAAGGTCGCTGCGGTTTGCTCGGCGATTTCTTTGGTGGGGAAAAAGTCCGGGCCGGCGTGGACGCCGGGGAAGACGGTGCCGATGCGATAAAGATCGAGCACGTGATAGACGCGATAATAGTTCCTCCAGCGCTTCGCGGGCGGCGGGGTTTGCGTCTTCGGTTTGGGAGCTAGGCCGAGCATCTCAATCATAGGTGTGAGTCCGCATTGCCGAGGTCAAGCGCGCACGCTGCCTCAAAAGAGAAGGGCCGGGGGACGCGGGCTGCCGCGCCAAGAGAGTGCGCCGTTGTTTCGGCGCGTGTTCGACGCGAGAGGCCGCGTCCCCGTGATTGTTTGAGCGCCAGGGCGAGTGAGGGCGGTTTCTCGCTCTCGGACTCGCGCCACGCGGCGTGCGGAGCTTTGCGTGTTCAGACGCGCGTCTCCTGTATTCTCCCACGGTTAGCGCCTTACGCTGCTTTCCCGTTGGGCTTCGGTGTTTTGCCTGTCGCCTCCGAAGAGGAATGACTTCGCTCGGGTATCGAGGGCGCCCCCTCTCACTTCGCTCGGTCTCTCGCGGGTAGCCGCAAGATTGATCGGACAGCACCTCCACGCTCAATCACATCATTCGCTATCGGCTGAACAGTTGGATCCGACTGGCCCTTCGGAGCGAATGATGGGGTGAGGATACGGGTGGTTGTGGAGGTGTTGGATAGATTTTTTGTGTGGGGTTGATTGCGTTGGGAATTTGCGGCGTGAGGTGTGGGATAGCGGACTGGCGTATCCTCTCTTCCGTGCCCTCGTACCTCACCCGATAGGGGGAAGGGGTGGGCGCCTAAATGGTGCAGTGATGGCGCCGCGATTTTTCGGGAGGCAAGCATGCGTACATCGAATGCGATCAAAGCCGTTCTGATTGGGTTGGTGATGCAGTGGGCCGCGGCGCCAGTGGCGCACGCTCAGACCTTTCCGCCAGGCACTTTCTCCATCGACGGAATTCCCGTTGTTTGTGGGTCAAACTTTGTAGTTCTCAATCCATATTTGCCAGACGCGGCCATGAACAACATGGCGGGGGTCATCTCGGTTAACCCGAATATCGTTGGGCAATTGCCCACCGTGCTGAAGCTCTTCACCTTCGCGCACGAGTGCGGACACAGCATGGTTGGGCTGAATGAAATAGGCGCCGATTGCTGGGCGGTTCGCACCGGTAAGGAGCAAGGATGGTTTCCGCCTGAGTCGTTTCAATACCTGGTGCAGTTGTTTGCCAACAATCCCGGCGATCTGAATCACCCACCCGGACCAGCACGGGTGCAAGCGATGTGGAACTGCTACAACTCTTACTAACGGAACATGCTCCGTGAGGACTCTGCCTGGTTCTCAGTCAGCGCGGCAGTTCGCGAGCACGCGCGCGAGCATTGGATCGTGACGGAAGCGCGTGGTGTCGCCGGCGGTTTGGATGGCGAAGCCGTCTTCGCTGGCGACGAAATCGTCGAGACGCGGGTCGAGGCTCGGCGCAGCCAGCCAGAGGCGTCCATTGGTGGACACGGTGGCGACGTACGGGATCGTCTCGCGCGCGATCACGATGTTGAACGGCGTGCCCGCGCCGAACGCGAGCTCAGGTGGTCGCGAGAAATTGCGCTCGATCTGCAGGAAGCCGCGCTCGCAGCCGAAGGCGAAAGCGGGCGGTGAAGCGTCGCCGCCGAACGAGGCGAGCGTTTCGTCAGTGTTGGCGGTCCAATGTCCGATGAGTTGCGGATCGTTGGCGACATCGGCCCAGCTTGGGGCGTCTGCGCCGTCGTTGCCTGCGCAGCGCGCAGCGTCAGTGGCGCTCAGGCCATCAGGATTTTCGCACACTGCGGCTGACGGCATGACGGCAGGCTGAGACGGCGGCGATGCGGGCGTGCAGGCGGCGAGAACGAGAGCGATGAGGATGCGGCGCATGTGCGGAGGCTACCAGACCACAAGTACATCGCTAGGTGCGGTTTCGCATGTTGCGCCGCTTGCGCTCATTCGGGCGTGACGCCTTCGGGGAGGGCTTCGTGATACTCGATGCACCGTTGGACTTCGGGCCGCTGTGAGGCCAGAAATTTGATCGCTTGGGTTTCGGCGATTTCTTTGCTGGGAAAGAGATGCGGACCGGGGTGAACGCCGGGCTCCCAAGTGGTTTGCAGTGGCGTGGTGACCACCTTGAGCCGCGTGATCACCCAATACCAGTTGCGCCATTGTTTTGGCGGTTCGACACGGACGGCAGGCCGTTCTTCGAGTTTGAGCATGGGCGCTGACATGGGACGCGCCGCGCGAATGTCAGGGGCGCAAGCGATTTATTTTTTTAGATTCGCGCTCACCCGTTTGGGTGAGCGGCTTCGATCAGCAGCAGATGACGCATGAGCGCCTCGCCCGCGCGCAGCCATTTGAGCAAGAGCCGGCGCTTCCGCCTTCGCTAAAGCTTCGGCGGACAGGCGCTTTGACGGTGCGTGTGTTGCGCGGCGATGGCGCTGGGCTCGCCGAAGAGCGCGAATATGGTCGAGATCAACGCCCGCGCCGCTGCCCAGAGGATGGGTGGTGCGTAAGTGACGGGGGCGGTGGCGGCGGACATTTGCGGGGAGTGTACGGGTGGGGCGGGGCCCACCGGATAGATTGGTGGCAATGCTCGGATCTAGGCGCGTGCACGTGCGCGCCTCTATGCGGAATTCTCGCTGATCAGCCCCTTAAGCAGGCTTTCAATTGCACGCCAGCTGTCGGTCTGTTGGTTCGCCATCCGAAGAATCACGCGTTTCTTGAAGTTTAGTAGCGACATCTTTAGCGGAAATGCCTGCTGAAGTTCTCTGAACAGTCGCTTGCCATCGCAGAGTTCCTTCCACTCTGAATCCCATACTGGCAGCAACTCCTGTTTGCGTTGCTTGCACTTCGCCGTGAACGCCGCGATCCATTCGTCGTGTTCGAGTTCGCCAATGCATGATTTAAGACGGTCAATTCTCTCGAAGAGAGCTTCGCCTGCATTCGCGAAGGATTTGCCTGCGAGATCCGACTGTCCTTTGCCCAGCTCCGGATAGGCCAGGGCGCTATAGGTCTCGCGAACAATTGCATCATCGAGGTGAGTGAGGGCACGCTCCTTCAGGACCTTGCTTACCTCTCCCGTTGACCGCACCGCAGCCTTTGAAACATCTCCGTCCTTCAAAAGGTCTGTAATAACATCGATATCGATCAGATAGTTTTCGAGACATCTGCGACCCCACTGAAGAATTCTCACGTTGTGGGTACTGTTCAGAGACGTTGGGGCGTCGTCTTTGTCGAAAACGAAATAGCGCGCCGCGAGCTTTTCACCTTTCGCTTCCGCGTCTTGCAATGATCGAATCTGTTTCTCGATTTGATGTCGACCACCGAGGTCTTTCAGCTTGTAGAGGCGCAACAGACCACCAAACCCTGCCTCCAAGACTTCTATGTCGTGCTCGCCCTCAACGAATATCGTCGCTTTGTACAGCAAGCCTTCGCTCTCTGAAGTTCCCAGTAACCGCAGCGCTTCGGTGATTTCCTCTCGATCAGTTCTCCGGACACGCGTCAGCAGCGTGCCCGAAACCAAGTGGTACAGCGAGGACTGCTCGTCATCGAATGCTCCAGCTAGAATTTCCGGAGAGTGCGAGCACAGAATAATCTGCATGCGTTTGGGGGTTACGTACTTTTCGACAAGGTACGGAATAAGTTCGCGGCACACCGCCGGATTGAGATGCAATTCCGGTTCATCGAGCAGGACGATCCCATCTTGGTCAACCGTTCTGCCGATCAGCAAGAAGGTGAGGACGAGACCTTTTTCACCGCTGCTCAGACCGTCGATATCGAAAATCCGTCCGCTTTCCTTGTCCTTGATCTGAATTGAAAGCTGACCGAACTGGCTTACGCCAGCGCCGACGAGTTCGCGTCCCTTCAGAACACCTCCAAAAATTGTCTTGAACTCGTTTGCCAGAACTTCGCGGCCATTTTCGTTGGCGATGATTGTGTTGAAAATCGTATTCTTGAGACGGTTGTATTTGTTTTGCGGCTGAGAGTTGTGAGACTCAAGCTGTTGAGATGCGTCTTGAAATCCGAGTTGTACGGGCTGCTCACCACGAGGCAGCGCGCGGTCCGCCGGAAAATAACTGAACTTGGTGAGGTCGGGCGGAAGCGATTGGTCGAGATAGTGCAAGAACGAAGCGCCCATCGGATCCTGAGACTCGACGCGCCCGGACGCGAAATCGATCTTGAGGTCCATCCGACAAATTCGGTTAGCCTTTACGATCTTGTCGACGCCAGCATTCACTTCCTTTTCGGCACTGGCGAGTGCCGCGATACCCGCAGGCGACGATGTGAATGAAACAAAGTCGGCTGGCGTGATGACATTCATTCGAGAACGAACGAGGTTCGTTACCACGCGCTGACGCGCTGTAGAAATTTGCTCAAGCTCGGTGGGTGAAATTTGAAAGCCGCAGCGAATTTCGAGTGGAGCACCGATATCTTGAAGGAGTCCCTGGGCGATCAATTGCCGAGGGTCGTGGGGGCTTGCGGCGCCGAGCGAAATCAGCGTCTGATGGGATTCGCTTTGGGTTCTCGCTGATAAAAGGGCCTTGGTTAGGCGCACCGCCTCAAGAACGGTGGTCTTGCCGATAGCATTCGGTCCGACAATGACATTCACGCCGGGCGCAAACTCGACGTCGATGTCGGTCAAAGCACGGAAGTTCTTGATCGCAAGCGTCTTGAGGTACAATGAGCGCCCCACTTCGGTGGAGAGTCGCCAATGCGGTTCGACTCAGGACCTAAACGGTAGCCCATTCTCGCCGCCGCTGTCCCAAGACTTTCGCTCTACGTCGCCGGTCCCTCACCCCAACCCTCTCCCGCACTGCGGGAGAGGGGGCGATGGGGTTAGTCGATCGGTTCGCGTTTTTCGCCGGTGGGGTGGACGTAGATTTCGCTGCCGACTTCTTTGAATTTGGCGCTCATCGCGTCCATGCCTTCCTGCGCTTCTTTTGCTTTCGCGTAGTCGCGCACGTCCTGCGTGATTTTCATCGAGCAAAATTTTGGGCCGCACATGCTGCAAAAGTGCGCGGTTTTGTGTGCGTCCTTCGGCAGCGTTTCGTCGTGGTAGGCGCGGGCGGTGTCGGGGTCTAAGCCGAGGTTGAACTGATCTTCCCAGCGGAATTCGAATCTTGCGCGGGAGAGGGCGTCGTCCCGGAGGCGCGCGTAGGGGTGGCCTTTGGCGAGGTCGGCGGCGTGGGCGGCGAGCTTGTAGGTGATGACGCCGACTTTGACGTCGTCGCGATCGGGCAAACCCAAGTGCTCTTTCGGCGTGACGTAGCATAGCATCGCCGTGCCGAACCAGCCGATCATCGCGGCGCCGATGGCTGAGGTGATGTGGTCGTAGCCGGGCGCGATGTCGGTGGTGAGGGGGCCGAGCGTGTAGAAGGGCGCCTCGCCGCAGACTTCGAGCTGCTTGTCCATATTCTCTTTGATCTTGTGCATCGGCACGTGGCCGGGGCCTTCGATCATGGTTTGCACGCCGTGCGCCCAGGCGATCTTGGTGAGTTCGCCCAGGGTTTCGAGTTCGGCGAATTGCGCGGCGTCGTTGGCGTCGGCGATGGAGCCGGGGCGCAGGCCGTCGCCGAGTGAGAAGCTCACGTCGTAGGCGCGCATGATTTCGCAGATCTCGGCGAAGTGCGTGTAGAGGAAGCTCTCCTTGTGATGCGAGAGGCACCACTTGGCCATGATCGAGCCGCCGCGCGAGACGATGCCGGTGACGCGCTTGGCGGTGAGATGGATGAAGGGCAGCCGCACGCCGGCGTGGACGGTGAAATAGTCGACGCCTTGTTCGGCCTGCTCGATGAGCGTGTCGCGATAGATCTCCCAGCTGAGGTCTTCGGCGACGCCGCCGACTTTTTCGAGCGCTTGATAGAGCGGCACGGTGCCGATCGGGATTGGCGCGTTGCGGTTAATCCAGTCACGGATGTTGTGGATGTTGCGGCCGGTGGAGAGGTCCATGACGGTGTCGGCGCCGTGGCGGATGGACCAGACCATTTTGTCGACTTCCTCGGCCAT
>JAPLOL010000161.1 GCA_026400735.1 Alphaproteobacteria bacterium
TCAACGCAGATCAGCATCATGTCCAAGCTGTCCGGGAATGAGGACATGATCTTGGTGCGGCGGGTGTCCGCCATATTCTTCAGATAGATGTTCGGCGCGTAGAAGCCGGCGGCGACACCACCGACGACAGCGACGAGCTTCATCTGCAGGCTGATGTCGTGGCCCATGAAGACGACGTAGGCGAGCGCAGCTAGGCCGAAGCCGATAGGGAGCGCGGCGCGGTAGAAGTAGAACATGGTCTGCGCGGCGTGGCCGCGAAGGCCCGCGCGGATGAGCTTTTCGGTCAGCGTATCGTCAGCGAGCGCCTTTTGCAGGTTGAGCTTGTCGACGAGGCCCTTGGCGAACGAGTTGGCGTCTTTGTGCTGCAGCGAGCCTTGGCCCTTGGCCAGCTCAGCGCGCGAACGCTTGCGGAGTTCTTCGCGCTTCTTGGCGACTTCCTTCAGGCGCGAGCCGAGCTTGTCTTCGGCGAGTGAAGGAGCGGCGAGTGTCACGATGGTGGCGAAGCACGCGCCGGCGCCGAGAACGCCTGCGATGAGGATCGGATCGGTGAGGGTTTCGACGATATCCATCCGGCCCTCAGAACTTGAAGTTGACCATCTTATTCATGACGAAGATGCCCATGGCCATCATCGTCGCTGCGCCGAGCAGGATGAGATTGCCAACAGGTTCGATGAACAAGATCATGATGTAAGAGGGGCGCGTGAAGTAGACCATGCACATGACGACGATCGGCAATGAGCCGATGATCATGGCGGAGGCTTTGGCTTCCGAGGACAGCGCCTTCACCTTTTCCTTCATGAGCTTGCGCGCGCGCAGCACCGAGGAGAGGTTGCCTAGAGATTCAGAAAGGTTGCCGCCTGTCTTCTGTTGAATGACAAGCACGATGGCGAAGAAGTTCACTTCGGCGAGCGGCATACGTTCGTACATACGCTGCAGGCTCTGCTCCATCGGCACGCCCATGGCGCTGGCATCGACCAAGCCCTGGAATTCGGCACGCAGCGGCTCGGGGCTTTCAGCCGCGATGATGCGCAAGCATTGGTTCAGCGGCAGGCCGGATTTTACGCCGCGCACGATGATGTCGATCGCGTCGGCGAGTTGATTGGCGAACTTCTTTTGACGGCCTTCGACCATCATGCCGAGAATCCAGCGCGGCAGGCCAAGGAAGCCGATGAAGAAACCCATTGCGCCAGCGAGATACATGAAGAGCGGATTGGCGGCGCCGGCTTGGACGACGAGACCCACAACGCCGAGTATGACCCCGATGATGGCCGAGGCGATCCAGAATTGAATGGGTGAGTAGGCGAGGCCAGCTTGCGCGAGTTGGCCCTTCACCGAGAAGCGGCGCTTGCGCGATTGCTTTTCGTTGTTCGAGAGTTCTTTCAGCGCTTCGGCGGTGGACTGGCGGCGCTTCAACGCGGCGGTCTCGGTCGCTTGCTTGCGGCGGTCGACGTTTTTCGGAACGGCGACGGCCTTCACGCGCTTGGTAGCGGTGGCCGGCTGATTGTTTGAGGTCAGCACGATGCCAGCGCCGCCAATGGCGACGAAAGCGAGAACAGCAACGACGACCGCCGTGTCCATTATGCGGCCTCCGTCTCGTCGAGCGCTTGGGCGAGTTCTTTCTCGAGACCGAAATAGCGTGCGCGTTCCCAGAAGCGCGGACGGCCAACGCCCGTGCCTTTGTGGCGGCCAGCGATGCGGCCGTTCTGATCTTCGCCCTGGATTTCGTAGACGAGCAGATCTTGCGTGATGATCGTATCGCCTTCGAGGCCGAGCACTTCGGTGATCTGCGTGATGCGGCGTGAACCATCGCGGAGACGCGCGGCTTGGATCACGACGTCGACGGCGGCGACGATGATTTCGCGGATGGTTTTCGCGGGCAGCGAGAAGCCGCCCATGGTGATCATGGACTCAAGACGGGAGAGGGCTTCGCGCGGCGTGTTGGCGTGCAGCGTGCCCATTGAGCCGTCGTGGCCGGTGTTCATGGCTTGCAGCAAGTCGAACGCCTCGCTGCCCCGGACTTCGCCGACGATGATCCGCTCAGGGCGCATACGCAGGCAGTTCTTGACGAGGTCACGCATCGTGACCTGGCCGGAACCTTCAAGGTTCGGTGGGCGCGTTTCGAGACGCACGACGTGCGGCTGTTGCAGTTGAAGTTCGGCGGCGTCTTCGCAGGTAATGACGCGTTCAGTCGGATCGATGAACGCGGTCAAGCAGTTGAGCAGCGTCGTCTTGCCTGAACCGGTACCGCCGGAGATCAGCACGTTGCAGCGGCAAGCGCCGATGATTTGTAGGATCTTCGCGCCGGCAGGTGAGATGGAGCCGTACTCGACGAAGTTCGACAGCTTCAGCTTGTCTTTTTTGAACTTACGAATGGTGAGCGTTGGGCCATCGATGGCCAGCGGCGGCACGATGACGTTGACACGTGAACCGTCAGGCAAGCGCGCGTCGCAGATCGGTGAGCTTTCATCGACGCGGCGGCCGACTTGGCTGACGATGCGTTGGCAGATGTTCATCAGCTGGCCGTTGTCACGGAAGCGGATGCCGGTCTTTGAGATCTTGCCGTTGACTTCGATAAACACGGCGCCCGCGCCATTGACCATGACGTCGGCGATGTCGTCGCGTGCGAGCAGCGGCTCGAGCGGGCCGTAGCCCAAAACGTCGTTGCAAATGTCGTCGAGCAGGGCTTCTTGCTCTGCGATCGACATGACGACGTTTTTGATTGAAATGATTTCCGCGACGATGTCTCGGATTTCGTCACGCGCGGATTCTGGATCGAGCTGCGCGAGTTGCGTCAGATCGATGGTTTCGATCAGCGCGTTGAAGATTGTCGATTTGACGCGGTAATATGCTTCCGAACGATATTCTGGATTTTCCGACGGATCAGGCGCGCGCGGCGTTGGCGCTGGCGGCGCGGAAGGGCGGGCAGGCGCAGCCGCCGCGGGGCGCGCGGCAGGCACGGGTGCGGCAGGACGTGCAGTTGGTTGCGACGGCGCGACAGCTGTCGGGCGAGGCGCGGTGGCTGCTTGGACGCGCGCGACCGGAGGCGCAGCAGCGACGGGATCCGTCGGCGCAGCGCTCGGAGCGTCGCCAGTGCCTCGCTTACCGAACATTCAAACCCCTAGCGCTTCAGAAATGGGATCTTGTCAGTGAACGACGATTTCTTCGCCTCCACCGGCTTTCTGCCCGTCAGTGTTGCAGCAAGGGCGTCAAGCGCGATCGCCGTCTTCGACAGCGGCGCGACTTCGCCAACCATTTGGCCGTTGTTGGCGGCCATACCAAAGAGTTGCGGATCGAATGGGATCGCAGCAACAGGCTCGCAGCCCAAAGCTTCCGCGAAATCCTTGAACGGGATTTCCGGGCGCTTAGGCACGCCGACCATTGAGAGCACCACCGCCGGCGGTGAATCGTAGGGGCGCATCGCCTTCAAGAGATCGATGATGTTCTTGGTGTTGCGCAGCGAGGCGAGATCCGGACCAGCGACGATGATCGCGTCATCGGCCGAGAGCAGCGTGTTCTTCACCCACGACGTCCACGTGTGCGGCAGATCGAGCACAACGAACGGGCTGGTGCGGCGCACGCGCTCGATCACTAACTCGTAGGATTGCGGATCGAGTTCGAACTCGCGCTCCAACGTTGCAGGCGCGGTGAGCATCTGAAGGCGTTGAGTTTGCTTGGTGGTGACGCGCTCCAAGAAGACGTCGTCAACGCGATCCGGCGCCATCAGAGCGTCAGCGATCGATTGCGGCGGGTCTTGGTTGAAGTCGAGCGCGGCGGTGCCGAAGGAGAGGTCGAGGTCGAGCAAGGTGGCGCTCGATTCTTGACGCTCGGCGATCGACCAGGCGAGGTTGTGCGCGATGGTGGAGGCGCCGATGCCGCCACGCGCGCCGATCACGGAGATCACGCGTCCAGCGAACGGCTTGTCCGGGTTCACATAGAGGCCGCAGACGGTGCGGATGAGATCGAGCGGCTGCATCGGCGGCACGACGTATTCGCTCACGCCGCGCGCCATCAGCTCGCGGAAGAGGGCGATGTCGTTGACGGCGCCGATGATGACGACCTTGGTGCCTTCCTCGATCACCTGCGCGAGGCGATCCAAGTTGTGCAGCATTTGCTGACCCTGCATCAGCGTATCGATGATGAGCAGGTTCGGGCTGGCTTGCGATGCAAAGCGCGTGACGGCGGCTTCGATGCCGCCTGGCTCAACTGTGATTTCAGCGCGCGCCATGCGGCGGTCGGCGGAGATGCCAGAGATGATGTCCGAGATCTCGTGGCGATCGCAGACCGCGTGGATGGTGATGCGCGGCACCGGTTGTTCGGTGCTGCGGGTGTCTTCACGCGGCATGATCGGTGAGGCGGTAGCTGCGTGGACAACGCTCGCAGGCGCGGTCAGACCGAATGAATCTTCACTCGCGTGCGGCGCGCTTTGGTTCGCAGGCAAATGCGTTTCGGCGTCATCGAAGGGCGGCAAATCTCCGCCTTCGAGTTCGCCGACGCCGAAATTATCGTCGTCTTCAAGCACGAAGTCGTCGTCTGAGCCGAGGCTCCAGGCGGGATCCGGGTTGCTCATGTTGCTCAAGCCCTATTGAACCGCGTTACTGATGGCGACGCGCTCGTCACTGCTGCGTTCGGCGTGCGTTTGCTCACCTGCGCGATAGGCATCCATGACCGTGTCGCGGCGTTCGGAGTCGCGTGCAGCCGCATCGCGGGGACGAACGAGATCTGCTGGATCTTCGACCATCGCCGCGAGATTGAAGTTGGTTGCGCAGCCGAAGCTCGACCACGGCTGGTTGTTGCTCTGGTGAGCCAAGTCTTGCTCGTAGAGCGGCGCGCAATCGGGCGCTTGCGCTTCGAAGCGGTTGAAGCTGACCAAGATCGGCAGCATCTCGCCGCCGGCGTCACGCGTCGAGCCAGCGATGGCGGCGTAGGACACGCCGGAATCTGCAAGCGCGCGCCGCGCATCAGCGGCCAGCACTGAGGCGGAGTCTGAGTTGCCGCCGCCGGAAGGCGTTTCCAGCGCGAGCGGGCCGTGGCCGTAGCGCAGATAATCGTTGGCGAACGACGCGAGCTGCGCGCGTTCGTTGGCGCCGAGCTGCGTCTGACCGGGGGCGACGGCAATCTCGAGCCGTTGCACCGCCGCCTCCGCTGTCGGTTGGTAGCGATCGGCTTGCGTCGCCAATGGCGCGCTGGCGACCTCTGGTTTCGGAATGCCGGCGCACGCAGCGAGCGTGCTGACGCCGAGGAGAAGAAGGGGCAGGCGGGATTTCATAACGTGCCTCATTATTCAATCACGTGGCCATGCGGCCCTTGCAGGCGTTCTTGGGTGTCACCTTCTGCGCGCGCAGGGCGGTAGAGGTGGTTGAGACGGCCAGTGAGAAGGCTTTCGCCTTCGCTCGGGTTTTGGAAGCCGTCTGCGGGCGTACGAAGATTTTCTGGGCTCGTCGGACGCACGAGATACGGCGTCACGATGATGACCAGTTCGGTTTCGTTGTTGATGAAGTCGCGCGAGCGGAAGAGCGAGCCGATCACAGGCGTGTTCATGACGCCGGGGACGCCTTCAACCGCATGGCGCGTGCGCTCTTGAATGAGACCGGCCATCACGATCGAGCTGCCCGAGGACATTTCGACGGTCGTTTCAGCGCGGCGCACTTGCAGAGCGGGAATGGTGATGCCGCGGATGACGGTGGTGGTGCCATCTTGGTTGCGGATCGGGGTGTCGCCGGTGGAGATCGAGCCTTCGCTCGTGAGTTCGGACACTTCGGTCGAAACTTTGAGCGAGATGTTGCCGCCGGACATGACGATCGGTGTGAACGAGAGGCCGACGCCGAACGGTTTGAATTCGACCGAGATCTGGCCGTCATTGTTGTTCACTGGCACCGGGAATTCCCCGCCGGCGAGGAAGCGCGCGGCTTCGCCCGAGATGGCGGTGAGGTTTGGTTCAGCCAGGACGCGGAGGAGGCCGGCGCGTTCGAACGCTTCGATGGTGGCGTCGGTGCTGCGCGCGCGTTCGACGTGCGCGGGGCCGTAGGTCGTGGTGTTCGTGGTCGGGTCGAACTCGTAGCCGCCAACCATCGCGTTGCCGGTGCCGATGCTGTTATCGACCGAGCCGCTCGGATACGCGTAGCTGTCGGGGCGGAGGATGTTGTTGGCGACGCCGCCCGTTGCAGCGAGACCACCGAGAGCCTGACCGTTGACCGAGAAGCCGTTCGCTGTGGCGAGGTTCAGGAAGTCGTCTTCGCCGATGAGCTGGTTGATCATCTCATCGTAGTTGGCGTTGATGCCGAGCTGGCGGACGAGCGTGCGGCTCATCTCGACAACGCGCACGCGGACGAGAACTTGCTCGCTGCCTTGCACTTGGATCAGGTTGACGATGCGATCGGGACCGGCCGCCGCGCCTGAACCAGAAGCGCCGGTGGTTTGGAGGAACTGAGCGGCGATCTGGCGCGCGCGATCTGCCTCAGCGGCGTTACGCGCTGTGCCGGAGAGCACGATCGAACCGTTCACGGCTTCAGCGGTGACTTGAGAGTCCGCATTGGTGCGACGCAGGATGTCGTTGAGCGGCGCGACGTCCGGCTCGACGCGGATCTCGACGTTGGCGATCTGACGGCCTTGAGCGTCAAAGAAGAAGATGTTGGTCTGACCAAGCTGACGGCCGATCACGTAAGCGCGACGCGCTGTGCGAACGGTCGCGTCGGCGATCGCCGGGTTCGAGATCAGAATGTCGCGTGCATCGGCGGGGAGATCGATGATCGCCGACTTACCGAAGGGGAGAACCAACGAAGCGGAGCGTGAGCCGCCGCCATTGTTGATACGCACCGAAGTTGCATCCGGTGGCTCGACTTGCGCGAAAGCGTAAGTTGGCGCGAGCACCATTGCCGCGGAGAGGGCAGTGGCGAGAGACGCGCGTAGGTTTTTACCGGCGTTCATCAATTGCCCCCGGTCATGACGCCGTACGCGTGGATGCGTACGCCGCCGCCTGTTTGTTCGCTCATTTGCGGTGAGTTGGCTTCGCCCGTGCTCATGCCGACGGTTTCAGCTTGAACGCCGCGCAGCGCGAGACTGATCGTGCCCATCTCGTCGGCGAGCGCGAGAACGCGCGCTTGCTCGGCGGTCATTTCGAGGACAGCGACAGAAGCTTCAGTGGTTTCCGGCGTTTCGCCAGAGGTTTGCGTGCCGGTCTTGTCGCCGAGCGCCATGACGCGGATGTCGCGTAGGATGATGTCACTGCGGACGGTCTCGCCGCCGCCTTCGCGGTTGTTGACGCGAGCGGTCATGATGACATCGACGTGGTCGTTCGGCTGAATGAAGTTGCCGGCCGCGGTGGTGGCTTCGATTTCGATGGCGACGGCGCGTGAGCCTGGCTCAAGCTGCGCGGCGAGGAAGCCATGGCCGTCCGGCTGGACGATTGCAGCGCTGACCATGGGCTCGCCTTGCACAAAGGCGCGGCGGGTCACGCCGCCAACCAGGTCGGCTTGCGCAGACGGTTGTTGATCGAGGCGGATGAAGCTGTTCGAGACCGAGCTGGTCGGGAAGAGGGCGACCGCAAGATCGCTTGGCGCCAGCGCCGCGCCCTGCGGAATATTGCGGGCGGCGACAAGCACTTGCTGACCGGCGATTTGCTCGGCTTCGGCTGAGGTTTGCTCAGCTTGGCGTGAACCAAGGCCACGAATGAGAAGAAGAGCGCCTACGGCCGCGATTGCGGCGACCACTAGAACGATCAGCTGACGCGCCGACATGTATTTGACTCCCCGCGCGTTCGTCCCCGAAGCACTTCAACGGAACAGACCATTGTTGTGGCTAAGGCAGGGTTAACGGGCTTGACAGGTAAGGAAGGGATGGAATCGCCATGAGCGCGCCGATCATGATCGCCACGCCGTAGGGGATGCCGTTTTGCTTTTTCAGAAGGTGATCGACGAATGCCGGATACGCGCCGGCGGGAATGAGTTGACGAGCCGTTAAGAGTGCGAGCGCCATCACGCCGCCTGCAATCGCGGTCCAGACGATGAAGGGCATGAAGGCGGTGAAGCCCGTCCAGATCGACACGGCCGCTAGCAGCTTCGCATCGCCGCCGCCGATGATGTTGAATTGGAAAAGCACGAAGCCGAGGGCGAGAACGCCGAAGCCGAACACAACGTGCAGGCCGATCTCAGCGAAGGGCGCGCCCGCAATGAGGGCGGCGACGGGAAAGATCGCGGCGAGGGCGATTGAAACCCAGTTTGGAATGATGAGACGCGATGCGTCTGAGCACGCTGCGAAGAGAACCAAACCGGCATAAGCGGCGAGCGCGATCATTTCGAACATTGCGAAATGATTCTGCGGCGTGGCGCCTCAAGGAATTGTTAAAAACAAAAAACGCCGCCCGAGGGGCGGCGTTTCGAGGAGGAAAAACAAGGACGCAAAGGGCGCGGCGCCCGAGGAGCGCCGCGCCCATCACGTTTATCGCTTAGCCGAGTTCCGAAGCGACTTGGTTGAACGTGGCGTTCAAGCCATCGCCAACAGCCGTAACGGCGAGAATGATCGCGACGCCGATCAGAGCGGCAATCAGGCCGTACTCAATCGCGGTGGCGCCGTCTTCGTTATTCAGGAAACGCTTCAACATAATATAACTCCGTTTTGTCGAGTGCTCTTTTCACCGGCCCGGTCACTCGTCGCACCCGACGACCTTCCCAGACGCTCGCAGACATTACGGGAGCGGAGTAAATTTCTCGGGCAATAGAGAGGGTGAAGATCGCCTTAACGACGAAGTTCAATTTCAGCGCTTTGCGACATTGTCATCTTACGCGCATGCGCGAAGTTCTTAGCGATCCCGAAACCATTGGCGCGTAGCCAGTATAAGGAGAGATTAGAGAAGGAAACGCCAATGCGCGTTCTGCGTCCGCTTGTAGCTGCTGCTGCCGCCGCTTTGTTTGTTTTGGCCGCGCCTGCCTCCGCCCGCGATGTCCGCGTTGCTCTCGATCAAGCTTTCCCAATCCGCTTGTCGGAGCCTGCAGAAGGCGTCGCCATCGGCAATCCATCGATTGCCGGCGTGACCGTGCAGAATGATCAATTCCTTTTCGTCACCGGCCGCTCCTACGGTTCGACCAATCTTGTTGTCGTCGGGCAGAACGGGCGGGTGCTCTACTCTGGCCGCGTTGTCGTGACGCCGGATGAGACGGACGTTGTGATGGTCACGCGCGGTGTTGAAACGCAGCGCGTTGAGTGCACGCCGCTTTGCCGTCCGCGTCCGGACATCGGCGATGGCGAAACGGCGGCGGCGATCACCGACCAAATCAACAATCGCGCTGCGGCGGCGACAGCAAGCCGTCGTTAAGCGGCGTTTACGCTTTCGCTTGACGGAAAATCAGCCACTCCGGTGTATTATACGCATTCGGAGGCGAGATGTTTTCGCGCGCATTACGCAGAATGAAGGCTTTTCGCCGGTTCGCCCGCGCTCGCCGTGGCTCGGCCGCGGTCGAGTTCGCGCTTGTGCTGATGCCGTTCTTCTTGCTGACGTTCGGTCTCGCAGAAGTGTCGATGATCGGCTTTGCGCAGACGAGTCTGGATTTCGCCGTCGCGGAAACGGCGCGCCAGATCCGTACGGGGCAGGCGCAGACCACGGGCGTGACCGAAGCGCAGATCCGCACGCAGCTTTGCAGTGAGCTGAACAATTTCATCGTGATGGGGTGCAGCGGCAATCTCTATCTTGACGTGCGCCGCTTCAGTTCATTTGTCGATGCGAGCAACGGCGCGCAGACGCCGATCCAGAACAACCAATTCAATACTGGCGGCATGGGCTATCAGCCTGGCCAGCCTTCCGACATCGTTGTCGTGCGTGCGTATTATCGCTGGAAGGTGATGACACCGCTGTTCGAGCCGATTTTCCAGAACATTTCTGGTGGCCAACGAATTCTCGTGTCCACGATGATGTTCCGCAACGAACCTTTCACAGCGTCATGAAGCTGATTCAAACTCTCCGCCGTTTCGCACGCGAAAATAAGGGCGTCGCCGCGCTTGAGTTCGCGATTATCGCGCCGTTGTTGATGGTGCCGCTCTTGCTGGGCTCCGTCGATCTGATCGACGTTATGGGCGCCAACAAGCGCGCGCAAAACGCCGCCGCGTCGCTCGCGGACGTCGCGGCGCGCGACACTGAAATCTCAAACAGCGAACTTACCGGTCTGTGGCGCGGGCTTGACGTGCTCATGTACCCGAACGCGTCCGGCGCCATGGAAATTCGCATCTCCAGCGTCAGCATCGTCAATGCTTCGACGGCGCGCGTGATTTGGAGCGAAGGGCACGGCGGCATGTCGGCGCGCACCGTCAACTCGACCGTTTCGCTAGACAGCCGCATGATGGTGGTCGGCAGCAGCATCATCATGGTGGAGTCGGTCTATAAATATGACGCTCCGCTCGGATTTTTGTTTCAGAACCAAGTCCGCATGACGCACAACGCCTATCGCCGTTCGCGTCTTGTTGACCCGATTCCGCGCGTCGCCTGATCAGCGCCACTTGACGTAGGCGCCCATCGCGCGAGACTCCCGCGATGGAAGATCCGAAAACGCCGGCCGAGGCCGTCGATAGACTTGAGTTTCTGCACAATCGCGCTGTCACGGCGCTGATCAACGCGATCCGCCGTTATGCCGAGGAGGGCGTGCCGCCATCGATCGATGAGCGGATGCTGTTTCGCTATCCGGAGCTGCGTGTCACATATCTGCCAAATGCGCCGGCGCCGCGTTTGCCGCGCGCGTACGGTCAGCTGACGTGGCCTGGTGAGTACGCGGTCTCAATCACGCAGCCGACGTATTACCGGCCGTACTTGCTCGAGCAGCTGAAATTACTCGTCGACGATTACGGCGCCGAGCTCAGCGTGCGCACCAGCGACAATGAAATTCCGTATTCGTTCGTTCTCGATGCGGCGGGCGCTGCTGCGTTTGAGAACGTGCCGGCCGAAGAATTGGCGCGTTACTTTCCGAGCCCGCGTTTGACGCAAGTTGGCGATGCGGTGGTCGATGGCTTGCGGATTGAGCGCTTGGACGGCGCGCGGCCTTTGGCTTTGTTCGATGCGCCGCGCACGGATTATTCGTTGAAGCGGATCGAGCACTACACAGGCGCGCCATGGCAAGACGTGCAGCCGTGGATCTTGTTCACGAACTATCAGCGTTACGTCGATGAGTTCGTGCGTTGGGCGGCGGCTGGCGTCGCGAATGGTCCGAAGGGATGGGCGCTGTCGTGTCCGGGCAATGTACGCGTTGAAGCGGGCGATCAGGATGCTGAGCAGAAAGCGCTGGGCGCGCCGTGGCGCAAGTATCAGATGCCTGCGTACCATCTGACGACGCCGGACAATGACGGCGTGACGCTGGTCAATATTGGCGTGGGCCCATCGAACGCGAAGACGATCACCGATCACTTGGCGGTGTTGCGCCCGCATTGCTGGCTGATGATTGGCCATTGCGGCGGGTTGCGGCACACGCAGCGCATTGGCGATTACGTGCTCGCGCACGCGTATTTGCGGCGTGACAAAATTTTGGATGATCGTGTGCCGCTTGAAGTGCCGATCCCGGCGATCGCGGAAGTGCAAATCGCGCTGCAGCAGGCGGCGACGGCGGTGTCAGGCGATAACGAAGATTTGCGGCGCCGCCTGCGGACAGGGACGGTGGTGTCGTACGCGGATCGGAACTGGGAGCTGAATTACAATCAAGAGCGGCAGCTCTTGTCGCAATCGCGCGCGATCGCGGTGGATATGGAATCCGCGTGCATCGCGACGCAAGGCTTTCGGATGCGCGTGCCGTATGGCGTGTTGCTCTGCATCTCGGACAAGCCGGCGCATGGCGAAATCAAACTGCCGGGTGTTTCGGATCGTTTTTACGATAGCGCCGTCGGCGCGCACTTGCGCATTGGATTGGAGACGATCGCATTGCTGAAACAAAATCGAGATCGCCTGCACAGCCGTAAGCTGCGCGCATTTGATGAGCCGCCGTTCCGATGACGCGCAAGCTTGTGAGCTCAGCGTCTCCATTTGAGCAGGAGATTGGATTTTCGCGTGCGGTGCGCGTCGGCAATATTGTCGAGGTGGCAGGGACGGCGCCGGTCGACGCGAATGCGCCAGGGGATGTCTACGCGCAGACAAAACGCTGTCTTGAAATTATCGCGGCCGCGCTTGTCGATGCTGGCGGCGAGCTTAGGCATGTCACGCGCACGCGGATCATGATGACGGACATCACGCAGTGGCGCGAAGCTGCGCGTGCGCATGGCGAAGTGTTTTCTGAAATCCGCCCGGGATGCACGTTCGTGGAAGTCTCAGCCTTCATCGATCCAGAATGGTTGGTCGAGATCGAAGCGAGCGCCGTCATCGACTAAGCCCAAAAGCAACGGGCCCAGCTTTCGCTGGGCCCGCGCTTTTAGTTTGTAGTGGAGCGATTAGCGGAAGCTGATCGTCACCGCCGAACGGCGGTTCAGAGGCTCACGCACACC
>JAPLOL010000059.1 GCA_026400735.1 Alphaproteobacteria bacterium
GCCGTCCGTGGAAGGCTTTGCGCCCTCGCTATCCGTCATCGGATTCTCCCTATTGGCGCGATTGTAATGCCGCTTCGTGTGGTGGCGCAAAGGCAGGCTCTGGTATAGGAGACGAATTAGGGCCGGAATCGCGCCCAGGAATACAATCGATGCGTGGAGCCCTGGTTCTGACGGCGTTGGCGATCGCTCTAGGCGGCTGCGTGAACACCCCTGTCGGCGGCACGCCCGAGTGGGCGAACACCGAGGGCTACCCGAGCCTCCGCGAAGTCCCAGCCGGCGGCACCTCAGCGAACACCAGCTCCGCACATTGGAATTCGCTCGAGGCTGAGCTGCTCGCGGCTCGCGCAGAGGCCGAAGCAAACCCGCGCGCCACCGCGCCGACGACGCAGGAAGATCCGCAGGCGTTCCTCGATGAGGCGCGCCGCGAGATCGAAACCACGCGCAACTCGCACAACCCATACTGATCGCACGCGACGTGCGCTTATGAGTTCGTCAGAGTTTCACAAAATCCGCCGTCTGCCTCCGTACGTGTTCGAGGAGGTGAACAAGCTGAAGGCGCGTCTGCGAGGGCAGGGCGTCGACATCATCGATTTCGGCATGGGCAATCCGGACCTACCGGTGCCGCAGCACATCATCGATAAACTCTGCGAGACGGCGGCCAAGCCGCGCACGAACCGGTACTCCGCTTCGCGGGGCATTCCTGGTTTGCGCCGCGCGATGGCGGGCTATTACGACCGCCGCTTCGGCGTGAAACTCAATCCCGATACGCAGATCATCTCCACTTTGGGTTCGAAGGAAGGCTTCGCAAACCTTGCGCAAGCGATCACCGCACCGGGCGATGTGATCATCTCGCCAAACCCGTCGTACCCGATCCACGCGTTTGGCTTTATCATGGCTGGCGGTGTGATCCGTTCAATCGAAGCGCATTCGCCGGAGCAGTATCTGCGTGGCATTGACCGCGCCGTGCGTCACTCGGTGCCGCCGCCGATCGCGATGGTGGTTTGCTACCCGGCGAATCCAACGGCGCAGACGGCCGATCTGGATTTCTACAAGGATGCCGTCGCGCTCGCGAAAAAGCACGACATGTTCTTGCTCTCGGACATGGCATATTCGGAGATTTACTTCGAAGGCGAGCCGCCGCCGTCTGTGCTGCAAGTGCCGGGCGCGTTGGATGTGGCCGTGGAGGTAAACACGCTCTCGAAAACCTATTCGATGGCTGGCTTTCGCGTTGGTTTTGCACTTGGCAACGAACGACTGATCGCGGCTTTGTCGCGAGTGAAATCTTATTTGGATTATGGCGCTTACACGCCGGTGCAGGTGGCTGCTGCCGCTGCGTTGAACGGTCCGCAAGAGTGCGTTGAGGAGATGCGCAATACCTACAAGCATCGCCGCGACGTGCTGCTCGATAGCTTTGCCAAGGCAGGCTGGACCTTGCCGAAACCGAGCGCGTCAATGTTTGTGTGGGCGGAGTTGCCCGATCAATTCAAGCACCTCGGCTCTGTCGAGTTCTCTAAGCGGCTGATGGCAGGCGCTGAACTTGCTGTGGCCCCTGGCGCAGGCTTTGGCGAATACGGTGACGGATTTGTGCGTATCGCGCTTGTTGAGAACGAGCAACGCATTCGGCAGGCGGCGCGCAATCTGAAGAAGTTCTTGCAATCGAACACCGCCACGGCGGCGGAGTAAGTGATGAGCAAGCTTCGCGTCGGCATCGCCGGATTGGGCACCGTTGGGCGGGGCGTGGCGAAGCTCTTCGCTGACTCTGGCTCGCGACTGAACGAGAAGATGCAACTGGTCGCAGTGTCGGCTCGCAATGCGGGGCAGGATCGCGGCGTCGATCTTGGTGCGTATCGCTGGTTCGATGACCCGCTGGCGCTGGCTTCTGATGCTGGCATCGATGTTTTCGTCGAACTGATCGGTGGCTCGGACGGCGTGGCGAAGGTCGCCGTCGAAGCGGCGCTCGCGCGCGGCGCGCACGTGGTGACAGCGAATAAGGCGTTGGTGGCGGTACATGGAACGCAGCTTGCGGCACTCGCCGAGAGCAATGGCGCCAAGCTGTTGTTCGAAGCCGCCGTGGGTGGTGGCGTGCCGATGGTGAAAGCGCTGAAGGAGAGCGTCGCGGGTTCCAGGGCGAGCAGCGTCGCGGGCATTCTCAACGGCACGTGCAACTACATCCTGACCGAGATGGAAAACTCGGGCCGCTCGTTCGAGGCTGTGCTCGCTGAAGCGCAGAGCATGGGCTACGCCGAGGCCGATCCCACGACAGATGTCGGTGGCTTCGACGCGGCCCATAAGCTCACGATCCTGTCGGCCATCGCGTTCGGCACGAGGCCAGATTATGAGCACGTGCGCATTCAAGGTATTGAACGCGTCACACTCACGGACATCCGCTTGGCCGCGAAGCTTGGCTATCGGATCAAGCTCATTGCCAAGGGCGCGTTGACTGATGGCGCCGTCGAGATGCACGTGCGCCCGGCGTGCCTGTCATATGATCACCCACTCGCCAGCGTCGGTGGTTCGCTGAATGCGTTGGTGGTGGACGCAGAGCCCTCTGGGCAGCTGACGTTCATTGGCCGCGGCGCAGGTGAGGGACCGACGGCTGCTTCCGTGGCGTCTGATCTCATTGATCTGGCCGAGGAGCGCGCAGGGTTCGCGTTCGGCAAACCGCTTGCGCAACTTGCTGCTGCTCCTCGCGCAACGCCAGCAGAGCGTGGGCGCTATTATCTCCGTCTGCTGGTGAAGGATCGTCCAGGCGTCGTCGCTGCGATCTCGGATCGTTTGGCGCATGAAGACATCTCGATAGAGAGCTTTTTGCAAATGCCTGTGCACGATGGACCTGCAGTGCCGATCGTGTTGACGACGCAAACATGCGCGCGTGCGAAGATGGAAGCGGCGGTGCGCGCAATCGAGGCGCTTGACGTTGCCGCGGAGGCGCCGTTCGTGATGCCCGTCGAGCAAACGGGGCGTCCTTGGAGCCGCTCATGAGCAGCGTGATCACTGACGACTTGGCGCTCGCGGTCGCGCGCGCGCCGATCAACGCAGCGATTGCCGCCGCGCGCTTGGTGGGGCGTGGTGATGAGCGGGCCGCAGACCAAGCCGCCGTTGATGCGATGCGTGCAACGTTAAATGCGCTGCAAATACGCGGGCGCGTCGTGATCGGCGAGGGCGAGCGTGATGAGGCGCCAATGCTCTATGTCGGCGAGATCGTAGGCGCCGGTAAGGGTCCCGAACTCGATATCGCGCTCGATCCCCTTGAGGGTACTACGCTGGCCGCCAAGGCGAAGCCGAATGCGCTAGCAGTGATTGCAATCGCTCCAAAGGGCGGACTGCTGCACGCACCGGACACATACATGGACAAGATCGCGATCGGCCCGGGCTATGCCGAGGGCGTTGTCGATCTCGACGCGAGTATCGAAGACAACGTGAAGGCGCTGGCGACGGCGAAGGGTGTGAGCGCAGAGGATGTCGGCGTGTGCGTACTCGACCGGCCACGTCATGGCGCAATCATTGAAGCGCTGCGCGCCGCAGGAGCGCGTGTGCACTTGATCGGCGACGGAGACATCGCCGGCGTCATCCATTGCACGAAGCCGGAAACGGGCATCGACATGTACGTCGGCTCAGGAGGCGCTCCCGAAGGCGTGCTGGCGGCGGCGGCTCTTAAATGCGTCGGCGGCCAGTTCCAGGGGCGGCTCGTCATCCGAAACGAGGAAGAGCGTGCTCGCGCAGTGCACGCTGGCATCGAAGATCTGAAGCGGCGCTACGATCTCAGTGATCTCGTGTCGGGTGACGCGGTTTTCATCGCTACGGGCGTCACGGGCGGATCGTTGCTGGACGGCGTGCGTTTCGCAGGCGGCGCGGTTCATTCTCACACGTTGATCCTGAATACTGCGACCAAGGCTGTTTCTGAGCTTCGCATTCGCCAGCCGGCTTAGGTTGGGGACAACGGCCTTCTGGCGGCCACATCCTGTGCAATGCTCGAACCGATGAGACTCGATTCGGGACCGCAATCATGAGCGCCGCGCTGAAGCTTGACCCAAGCGCCGCGTTTTTGGGCGTTGAGCGCTCGGTGACGGGCCGCCGCTGGCGCACCCGCGAGGCTGATCTTGGCTTGGTCGAGGCATTGCGCCGCCGGTTTTCGTTGCCGGAGATTGCTGCGCGGCTGATGGCCGTCCGCGGCATTGGTTTGGACGACGCGGAGGCGTTCCTCTTTCCGACCTTGAAGACGCATTTCCCAGATCCCTCATCGTTCGCGGACATGGATGAGGCGGCGCGCGTTATTGAAGACGCGATCGTGCAGGCTCGTGCGTGCGCTGTATTCGCCGATTACGACGTCGACGGCGGATCAAGCGGTGCGCAACTCGTGCGCTACTTTCGCGCGCGTGGGCGCGAGCTGAAAATCTACGTGCCTGATCGGATGAAAGAAGGATACGGACCGTCGGCCCTGGCGTTCGAGCGTTTGAAGGCAGATGGCGTTGATCTTGTTATCACCGTCGATTGCGGCGCGGCGGCCGAAGGTCCTTTGAATGCTGCGGCAGCGATCGGCCTCGATGTCGTCGTGCTTGATCATCACTTGATGGCAGGGCCGCCGCCGAAGGCGCGCGCGGTGGTGAATCCCAATCGACTCGATGATACGTCGGGCCAAGGTGCGCTGACGGCGGCGGGCGTCGTGTTGGTGACACTTGCCGCGGTGAACCGCGAGGCGCGCAAACGTGGCTCGCCGGGCTCGAATCATTTGCCGGATTTGATGCAGATGCTCGATCTGGCGGCGATCGGCACAGTGTGTGATGTCGCGCCGCTGACGGGCTTCAATCGCGCCATCGTTTCGCAGGGCTTGAAGATTCTGCGCAATGGCAAGAATATCGGCATGGTTGCGCTCGCGGAGAACGCGGGGCGCAAAGGTTCCGCTACTGTCTACGATTTCGGCTTCATCCTTGGTCCGCGCATCAATGCGGGCGGGCGTGTCGGTGACGCCTCATTGGCGACGAGGTTGCTCTCGACGGAAGATCCGGAGGAGGCGGCTGAACTCGCCGCGACATTAGAGGCGTTGAACCAAGAGCGTCGGGCGCGCGAAGCGGAGATGCTGGCGGAAGCGGAAACCGCCGCGATCGCGGAAGCGGAGAAACGTTCCGTTGTTATTGTTGGTTCGCACCGCTGGCACCCGGGCGTCATTGGAATTGCCGCGGGGCGTCTGAAGGATCGCCTGCACAAACCAACGATTGTGCTCGGTGGCGTTACCGAGGACGAGCCGGCGAAAGGTTCCGGTCGCTCAACGCCAGGTGTAAATCTAGGCGCCGCTGTCGCCGCCGCGAAGGAAGCGGGATTGCTCATCAATGGCGGCGGTCACGCCGCCGCAGCGGGTCTCACAGTGGAATGGGACAAAGTAGAAGCGCTGAAAGATTTTCTGTCCGCAAAACTTGAGCCCGAGCTTGCCGCAGCTGCTGGCGAGGCGCGCGCGCTGACTGTCGATGCGATCGGCGGGGTGGGCGCGGTAGATGTTGGCTTGATCGACGCGCTCGAAAGCATCGGACCATATGGTCAGGGCCATCCAGAACCACTGTTGGCGCTGACGGACGTGCGCGTGTCGTTCGCGAAGCTGGTGAAAGAAGAGCATGTCCGCTTCACGTTGGAAGACGCGCGCGGCGCCCGCGTCAGTGGCATTGCCTTTCGCGCCATGAAGAGCCCGCTCGGCGAGGCGTTGTTCAAAAAAGACGTGCTTTATCACGCGGCAGTGCGCGTGAAGAAAAACGAGTGGAACGGCAACGTCCGCGCTGAAGTCGAGATCGTCGACTTGGCCGAGGCCAAAGGCTAGCTATTTGACGGCGTGAGCTATTCGTAGCTCGCGGCAAAGAATGGTCGGGGCAGAGGGATTCGAACTCTCGACATCCAGCTCCCAAAGCTGGCGCTCTACCAGGCTGAGCTATACCCCGACTGGGCCGCGCTCATGCCACGTGAAAGCGCGCGCCGCAACGCCGCTAGCTGGGAAAGATGCGATGGTGGACACGGTCACCTGGCCGCAGGCCCAGTTCAGCAGCGCGTCCAGCGCGAATTTCAAGCACACCGCGCGTCAAACCTGCGGCGGGCACTGGGGCATCTGAATACGGCGTCGTGTGATCAGCAATGTTCAGAATGCGCCCGTCGACGCCGATAAAGATGATGTCGAGCGATGACGGGGTGTTGTGCATCCAGAAGCTCGCTTGCTCCGGCGTTTGGAAGTGGAAAAGCATGCCGCGATCGGCCGGCAGCGGTTCGCGAAACATCAGGCCCTGATTGCGCTCGGCCTCGTCGTCGGCGATTTCCACGTTGAGCCGCACCTGGCCGCTATGCGTGTCGATGGTGAGCGCTTCAGTTGGCGCTTGCGGCCCAATACTGGCGCCGCTGGTCGTCTCAGCAACCTGCTGCGCACAAGCGCCAGTTGCGAGAAGCAGGGCGAGGGCGGCGGCGCGGAATGTGGTGGTGAAAAACATGCGGGTCCCCTGAAGTCGGGGTTTGTTTAGCACGCGACGACGGGCGGGAAAGTGGCAGGCCCTAGGGGAGTCGAACCCCTCTTTCCTGGTTGAAAACCAGGCGTCCTAACCGATAGACGAAGGGCCCACGGAACCCGTGTTTCGCGGGAAGCGGCCATATAGAGGCGCCCGGCGGGGCTGGCAAGCGGGGTTGGCGATGGTCGGGGGCCTTGGGCTGCTGACGGGCTGGGCGCTGCTGAAGGCGCTCTCGTCGGGTGTAGCCATGCAACAAAGCGGCGCGCTTCCCTAAAAAAGCGCGCCGCTCTCATTCTACGCTGCCGCTCCCCTTACGGGTAAGGGTCGCCGTTTTCGTAGAAATAACGTCCCGATTGCGGGTCTTGGAAATAGTAGCGGCCGGAATTGCGGTCATAGTGCTGACGCGTGTTCACGCGGCCTTGGTTCGCGCCACAACCGCCATCTCGCACGCAGCCAGCGTATGCGCCGCCAACGGCGCCAATTGCGGCGCCGATTGCCGCGCCTTGTGCTGCATCACCATCGCCGGTGTTGTTGCCGATCACTGCGCCAGCGACACCGCCGAGCACTGCGCCCGTTGCCGCGCCACGTTCGACATTCCCTGTTTGCGTGCAGGCGGCGGCCAACAAGGCAGCCGACGCCATACATCCCATGAGCGCTAAGCGCATAAAGCGAACTCCTTCAAAGCTGATGCCTTGAAACGCGGTCCTCCGAATGCTGTTCCGGTAGGTCGCCTAGATGGCGCCGCTGTCACGCAGCGCGGAAAGTTCCGCTTCGCTCATTCCGAGAAGTTCCCGCAGGGCTTGCTCCGTGTCGTGGCCGAGAGATGGAGGAGCAAGGCGCGTGGTCGGTGGCGTGGCGCTCATGCGTACAGGATTGGCTGCGAGCTTTACGGTGACGCCATCGGTGCGTGTCGCGGTTTCTACCGCTTCGCGCGCGATGACTTGCGGGTCGGCATAGACTTGCTCGAGCGTATTGATCGGGCCACAGGGCACATCCGCTGCTTCAAGTGCAGCGATCCACTCCGCCGTCGTTCGAGACCGCATGATCGGCGACAGCGCTTCGGTGAGCGCTTGCCGGTGGATCACGCGCGCTTCGTTGGTGCTGAAACGTGCATCGTCCGCAAGCGAAGCGTTCGCCGCGCGACAGAAGTCACGAAACTGACCGTCATTGCCGACAGCAAGAATGATGTGCCCATCCTTTGTCGCGAGCACCTGATAGGGCGCGATCGACGCGTGCTGATTGCCGAGACGCTGTGGCGCTGCGCCGGAGACAAGGTAGTTTGCACCAAGATTTGCGAGCATCGCGATTTGGCAATCCAGCAGCGAAACATCGAGCTGCTGGCCTTCGCCCGTGCGCTCGGCGTGGCGGAGCGCGGCAAGGATTGTTGTGACCGCATACATGCCGGTGAAGAGATCGGCGACGGCGACGGCGCTCTTCATCGGTTCTCCGCTAGGTTCGCCGGTAAGGCTCATCAGGCCGCCCATACCTTGGATGATGTAATCGTAGCCGGGGCGTTTTGCGTATGGCCCGGTTTGGCCGAAGCCGGTGATGGAGCAATAGACGATCGCAGGATTGATCGCGGCAATCGAAGCGTAGTCGAGTCCGTATTTCTTCAAGCCGCCGGGACGAAAGTTCTCGACAAAGATCTGGCAGTGCGGCGCAAGCTTTCGAACAAGTTCTGCGCCCTCGGGATGTGCGAAGTCGATGGCGACCGAACGCTTGTTGCGGTTGGCGGCGAGGTAGTAAGCGGCGTCGCCTTCGCCGTTGTCGATGAATGGAGGCCCCCAGCCGCGCGTATCGTCACCGGCGCCTGGCTTTTCGATCTTGATCACGTCGGCGCCGAAGTCGCCGAGGATTTGTGTCGCCCAAGGGCCAGCGAGCACGCGCGAAAGATCGAGCACGCGTACCCCAGCTAGTGACGCTTTCGCTTCTGACATCCGCCGCCTCTCGCTTGCGCCGATCCATGGCGGTGGTAGAGCGGCCCCATGAGCGAAGTCAAAACGCCAGTCGCCACAGGTGGCTGCCAGTGCGGCAAGGTGCGCTACGCGCTCTATGTCGCGCCGCAGAACTCACATGCTTGCCACTGCCGGATGTGCCAGCGCGCAACAGGTGGCGTGTTCGCCGTGCTGGCGGGCGGGCCCAAAAGTGAGTTCGAATGGACCAAAGGCGAGCCGGCCATCTTTGCGAGCTCAAATTTGGCGTCGCGCGCGTTCTGCCGCGATTGCGGGACGCCATTGTCGTTCAGCTACAACATGCCTGAAGCGCGCTTCTACGTGACCCTCGGTTCGCTGGATGAACCTGGCAGCGCGCCGATCATCATTCAGTATGGCGTTGAGAGCCGGTTGGACTGGGTGAAGTTCTGCGAAGACGTGCCGAGCGAGTCGACCGGCGGTGACGACCCGAAAGCACAAGCGTTCTTCGCTAAGATGGAAAGCCGTCAGGGCCTATGAGGTCGCGTTCTCGCTCGCGCGTGCGGGCGCTTTATTATGGTCACACCCAAAGCGCCGTGCGCTTTCAGGGGCTGCTGCTCGTCCTCGATCTGCTGATCATTGGCTTCTTCATCGTCGGGCAATTCATTCAGGATCTACCGTGGTTCTGGATTGTCGACGCCGCCATTGCAGCGTTTCTTGCGATCGATTTGTTCGCGCGTCTGTTTGCGCTCGGCAGCTTTAGACGCTGGCTGAAGTATCCAGTCACATGGGTGGACCTCATCGTCTTGGCGACGATGTTGTTTCCGGCGGTGCTCCATAACTGGGGCTTTCTGCGCATCTTGCGGCTTTGGGGTGTGGTGCAGAGCGAACGGTTTTGGAACGTGCTCGCGCGTGGGCGCTTTGATGACACGCACGTTGAGGACGTGACGAAGTCGATCATCACCCTGGTGACGTTCATCTTTCTCACAGCAGGGCTCACGCAGGCGCTCTTCATCGGCGACCATCCAAAGCTCAATAATTTCATTGATGCGATCTACTTCGTCGTCGCCTCACTCACGACGACGGGATACGGAGACATCTCGCTCGACTCTGCGCTTGGGCGATTGTTCTCGGTGGCGTTGATGCTCACCGGCATCAGCTTGTTCTTCTCGATTGCGCAGAAGGTATTCTCGCCGCCGCAGAAGATCGTCGCATGCTCGGCCTGCGGCTTGGATCGCCACGACCCGGATGCGAAATTCTGCAAAGCCTGCGGAGACCGCCTTACTGCGCCCTTGCGCGGACGCACGCAGAAGGCCAGAGGAGTGCCCCCAAAGCCGAGACCGGCAGAGGGCAGTTAGCTCAGCGGTAGAGCGTCTCCTTTACACGGAGAGGGTCGGGGGTTCGATCCCCTCACTGCCCACCATCCTACGCTGCGCGGAGCGGAACAAAGGATGTCCTCTCCAAAGGCTTGGCGTACGAGGGGTGCGTATCCGGCCCGGCAGCTTCGGATGGCTGAAGCCGGAGCGCCGACCTGTGGCTTCCGGCGTGACAGGCCGGGCACTCTAACCCTTCGCGCTTGCCTCAAATCGGTGCTAACCTGCGAGTCATGCACCGGATTTTCCTCCGGACCGGATTTGCCGCTGCGGCCTTCCTGGCTTTGGCGGGCTGCGATCAATTGAGTGCTTTGGGGCTCGGGCCCCCGCCGGCCGCGTCGGCGCCGCCCAGTACGCCGCCAGCGCCGATGCAGGCCATTGCTGATCTCCGGCCTCATGCCGGCGACCTCTATTCGGAGTTTTCAGCAGGTGAGGGCGCCCGGTACAGCCCGGAGCATCTCGGCCTCAACGCTGCTGATCGCGACCGCCTCTCGCACGTCATGTCGGTGCCCAGCGCCGGCCTGCTCGTAGGCGGCGGTGGCGCGGAAGCGCTTGTTTTTAGGGGGTGTGCCGCGGCCGGGTGCGATAGGGGCGTCGGGGTCGTCGCCATCGATACGAGCACCGGGTTGGCTTTTGCAGCCGTCCACGATGCGGACGGGGCCGAGGTTCTGACGCCGAATGATCGCGTGGAGGCGTTGCTTCGGCTCGACTCTCCATCGCGTGCTTGGGACGATCCGGCGCCCACCCAAACCGCCTCAACGGAAACCGCCAATCCTTAAGTGCGCTGACCGGTATGGCCTTTGCTTTCAACGCCAGATCGCGCGCTTGACCGGGTGAACGGCTTAGCCTAACTCCGGCGCCTTCTCGCGAAATGGTACGCGGGTGTAGCTCAGTTGGTTAGAGCGCCGGCCTGTCACGCCGGAGGTCGCGGGTTCGAGCCCCGTCACTCGCGCCATCGCGGCGCGGCCCGATGCGGCTTAGGTGGATCGCATGGGTCTCGACCTCATCAATTACGCGCCAATTATCATCTTCTTGGCTGTCGCCATCGTGCTCGGCGCGGGCTTTCTGATTGCGGCTTGGGTGATCGCGCCAAAGTCACCGGACAAAGAGAAAGTCTCGGCGTACGAGTGTGGCTTCAACGCCTTCGACGATGCGCGCATGAAGTTCGATGTGCGCTTCTATCTCGTGTCGATCCTCTTCATCATTTTCGACCTTGAAGTCGCGTTTCTGTTTCCGTGGGCGGTGACGCTTGGCGACATGCCGGCGGACGTCGCGCAATTCGCTTTCTGGTCGATGATGGGCTTTCTCGGCATTTTGACGGTGGGCTTCATCTACGAATGGAAAAAAGGCGCCCTGGAGTGGGAATGAGCTCATGAGCACCATCGTTCCAGCAGGCAGCGCCGCGCGCGCCGGAGTCGACGGCGGGTATCCCGTCAAAGAAGACGATCCGTTCTACACCGGGTTGTCGAACCAACTTGCCGACAAAGGCTTTCTCGTTGCCGCCGCCGACGATCTCGTCACCTGGGCGCGCACCGGCTCGCTGATGTGGATGACGTTCGGCCTTGCGTGCTGCGCGGTCGAGATGATGCAGGCTTCGATGCCGCGTTATGACGTTGAGCGCTTTGGCTTCGCGCCGCGCGCTTCGCCGCGGCAATCGGACGTGATGATCGTTGCCGGCACGCTCACCAACAAAATGGCGCCGGCGCTTCGCAAAGTTTACGACCAAATGCCGAACCCTCGTTACGTGATCTCGATGGGATCATGCGCGAATGGCGGCGGCTATTATCACTACAGCTACGCTGTCGTGCGCGGTTGCGATCGCGTGGTGCCGGTTGACGTTTACGTGCCGGGCTGCCCGCCGACGGCGGAAGCTCTGGTGTACGGGATCCTGCAGCTGCAACGAAAAATTCGCCGCGAAGGTAACATCATCCGATGAGCCAATCCCTCGAAGACCTTGGCGCACACATTAAATCGTCAATGACGAGCGCGATTGAAGACGTGAGCGTCGCGTTCGGCGAACTCACGATCTCGGCGCGCGCCGATCAGATCGTGGCAGTGATTACGTTCCTACGCGATGATCCGCGTGGGCGCTTCACCACGATGATCGACATTTGCGGCGTCGACTATCCGGAGCGGACCAATCGCTTCGATGTCGTCTATCACTTGCTGTCGATGCACCTGAATCAGCGCATCCGCATCAGGATTGAGACCAACGAAGAGACGCCGGTGCCGAGCATCGCGGCGATCTATCCGTGCGCGGACTGGTTCGAGCGCGAAGCGTTCGACATGTACGGCATTCTGTTCGCCAATCACCCAGACTTACGCCGCTTGCTCACGGATTACGGCTTCCAAGGCTATCCGCTGCGCAAAGATTTCCCGCTGAGCGGCCACGTCGAAGTTCGCTATGACGCCGAGCAGCAACGCGTGATCTACGAACCGGTGAAGCTCACGCAAGCCTTCCGCAACTTCGACTTCCTCAGCCCGTGGGAAGGCATGACGCTTCCGGGCGACGAAAAGGCGCCTGCCGCCGAACAAAAGAAGTGAGCGCTGCCAATGGCTGACGATCTCTCCAACGCGCCGACTGAAGAGAAGCGCACGTTCACGATCAATTTCGGACCGCAGCACCCGGCAGCGCACGGGGTGTTGCGCCTCGTCCTGGAGCTTGACGGCGAAGTCGTCGAGCGCGTCGATCCGCACATTGGGTTGCTGCATCGCGGCACTGAGAAGCTGATCGAGTATAAGACGTATCTGCAAGCGATCCCGTACTTTGATCGCCTCGACTACGTCGCGCCGATGAACCAGGAGCACGCGTTCTGTCTGGCCATCGAGAAACTCGCCGGCATTGAAGTGCCGCGTCGTGCGCAGATCATCCGGGTGCTCTATTCGGAAATCGGCCGCATCCTGAACCATCTCTTGAACGTCACGACGCAGGCGATGGACGTTGGTGCGCTGACGCCGCCGCTTTGGGGCTTTGAAGAGCGCGAAAAGCTGATGGTGTTTTATGAGCGCGCCTCGGGCTCGCGCATGCACGCCAATTATGTGCGCCCGGGCGGCGTGCACCAGGATCTGACACCGCAGCTGATCGACGACATCGGCGAGTGGTGCGAGCAGTTTCCGCAAAAGGTCCGCGATATTGAGGGCCTGCTTACCGACAACCGCATCTTCAAGCAGCGTAACGTCGATATCGGTGTCGTGACGCGCGAGGACGCGCTGAAGTGGGGCTTCTCTGGTGTAATGGTGCGCGGCTCGGGCATGGCTTGGGATTTGCGCCGTAATCAGCCGTACGAGATCTACAACGAGCTCGAGTTCAAGATCCCGCTCGGCAAGAACGGCGATTGCTATGATCGCTACCTCTGCCGCGTTGAGGAAATGTACGAGTCGACGAAGATCATGCAGCAATGCGTGAAGCTGCTTAAGTCGACGCCGGGGCCTGTGATGACGGCGAATTCGAAGTACGCACCGCCTCGTCGCGCCGAGATGAAGCAGTCGATGGAAGCGCTCATCCATCACTTCAAGCTTTACACCGAAGGCTTCCATGTGCCGGCGGGCGAAGCGTACGCTTGCGTTGAAGCCCCGAAGGGCGAGTTCGGCGTCTATCTCGTGGCTGACGGCACCAACAAGCCGTACCGCCTGAAGATCCGCGCGCCGGGCTTCCCGCACCTCGCGGCGATGGATTATCTCTGCAAGGGCCACATGCTGGCGGACGTCTCGGCCGTGTTGGGTTCGCTCGATATCGTGTTCGGGGAGATCGATCGATGATTGCTGGTTTGCTGTTCGCGACGGCAGTCGGATTTTGCACGCCGCAGGCGACTGTGTCTCCGGCCGAAGCGGTCGATCGCTACATCAGCGCCTACAATGCGCACGACCTCACGGCGATCCAGGAGACATACAGCGAGGGCGTCCGCGTGCATGTCTGGCGTGAGAGTGGCGCGGCAGATTCTTACCAGATCATGGATGTCATTGGCGGGATTGGAGACTTCTACAGGGAGAATCCGGACGTGCAGGTGGCGGCCAGTCAACGCGCGCTGCTCGGCACGCGCGTAGCGCAGGTTGAAACCTACACGACTGAGTCCGAGGCGCTGGTGATTTACACGGTCGTCGAGGGCTGCGTCGTCGCGCGCGACACGTATTGGTAAGCATCCAGCGTGGGTCCAGATCATCCTCCGCTCATGCTTTGGATCGAGGGCATTGTCGCCCTCGTATTTATGCTCGCGTTCGTCGTGCACGCGTTCTTCGCATTTCAGCCGGAGCACGTTGAGCATCACCCCGAGCGCGTGCGTATAGGCGCCGCGATACAGGGGCTGACGATCGGCCTGTTTGTTGGCTTCGTGATCGTGCCGCTGCGCATGGGCTATATGGACTTCCGCGGCTTTGATCCTGGGATTTCGCCTGCGCTATCGTCGCTATCGTTCTTGCCGGCGCTCGGCATGTTGATCATCATCCGGCGCGGCGCGTTGTTGAAGGCGCCGGTGCTGTCGAAATATCTGCGCGCCTATCGCCGGGCTTCGCTGTTGAAGGCGCGTGACGACGCCAACAAGGCGCTCGCCAAGCTCGACGCGATCGAAGAGCGGAAGGCGGCGGCATGAACCTGGTGTCGGCGGAATCACTGCTGGTGCAGATGGGGCTCTGGGTTGCCGCGGCGATCGCAATTGCGGTGGCTAGTTCATATTTCCTGCGCCCCAAAGTGCGTGACCGTTATCCAGGCGGCAAAGGTCGCTACGTGACGGCGCTGACGATCCAGGCCGCCGGGTTCATGATCCCAATTCCGTTTGTGCTGATCTATCTGCTTGGAGCGCCTATCTGGCCAATGTTCGATGTGTTTCTCGGTGTTGCCGCGGGCGTCCTTGTCGTACTGATCCTGCGCGTTTTGCCTGTAACAGGGCCGCTCTTGCGTGATCTCGCACGCACCCGCCTTGAGCTCGCGCTTGAACGCATGGGAGGTCGCCCATGAGCGCGGCCGACATCGTGCAGCGCCAGCTGGATGCTTACAACGCGCAGGACATTGATGGGTTTTGCGGCTGCTTTGCCGCCGATTGCGTTTTGAGCGAACTCAACGGCGCTGTGACACAGACCGGCCTGGCTGCCATTCGTGAACGCTACCAAACGCTGTTCAGAGCATTTCCGGAAAACCACGCCGCGCTCGTCAACCGGGTCGTCGTTGGTAATGTCGTGATTGATCACGAAGACATTACGCGCTCATCAAGTGAGCGCATAAACGCCGTCGCTATTTACACCGTTAAAGACGGGCTGATTGCCCGCGTAGATTTCGTGAGAGCACCATGAGCGTCCGCCGCCTTGCCGCAGAGCAACCTGAAAGCTTCGCGTTCTCGAAAGAGACGATGGAGCAAGTGCGCTGGTGGATGGCCAAGTATCCGCCGGAGCGGAAGCAATCGACGGTGATTCCGGCGCTGTGGCTTGTTCAGAAACAAGAGGGGTGGGTCAGCGAGCCGGCGATCCGTGTTGTCGCCGAGCTGCTGGATATGCCGACGATCCGCGTCCTGGAAGTCGCGACTTTCTACACGATGTTCCATTTGCAGCCAGTTGGTAAGCACCACCTGCAAGTGTGTGGCACGACGCCGTGCATGCTGCGTGGATCTGAGGAGCTGAAGGCGGTCTGCAAGCGCCGCATCGGTCCCGCGCATCACGTCACAGAAGACGGTCTCTTCTCGTGGGAAGAGATGGAATGCATGGGCGCCTGTGTGAACGCGCCGATCGTCGCCATCCACGATTACTACCACGAAGACCTGACGCCGGAATCGTTCGAGGCGCTGATGGACAAGCTCGCCCGCGGCGAGAAGATCGAGCCGGGCTCGGCGATCAAGCGTCAGACGTCCGCGCCTGAAGGCGAGCAGAAGACGCTGACCGATCCATCTTTGTTTGACGGTACGCTTGGCAGGCCGCTCAAGATTCCGGGCTTGCCGGAGAAGGTTTGATGGCGGCGCCGCAACGCAATCCGGAAGTCACGGCAGCCGTCGTGAAGGGCTCGATCATCGAGGGCGTTTTGCTCGCCATCGGTGTCGCGATCTATTTCGGCACCGGGCAGATTGCGTGGATCATTGGCGCGATCGTTTTGGGTTCGGCGCTCCTGCTTTTGCTGATTGCGCAGGCGGGTGGCTTCAACCGTCAATGAGCAACCCGACGCCTCCGCCAATGTATCAACGCCGGCCATCGCGGTCGCCGCTGACACCGATCAGGCCGCTCAGCGGCAAGGGCGGGAAGCTGTTTGTCTTTGCCGTGCTCGCAGTGCTCTGCGGCGCGGGTGCTGCGTACATGGCGCTGGTTCAGCGCATGCCGCTCACGGATATGCGCGTTGTCGCTCCGGCGATTGGCGCTTTTTGGTTTGGATTGCGCGTCTTCATAAGCCTGACGCCGAAGGTCTGAGGAATAGAAATGCTCGCGGATAAAGATCGCATCTTCCTTAACCTCTACGGCAAGCACGGCGCCGATTTAGAGAGCGCCAAGAAGCGTGGCGCATGGAACGGCACGACCGACATGATCGCGGCTGGCCGTGATTGGATCATCACCAATGTCAAAGAGAGCGGCCTGCGTGGTCGCGGCGGCGCCGGCTTCCCGACCGGTTTGAAGTGGTCCTTCATGCCGAAGGAAGTGAAGGATCGTCCGCACTATCTCGTCGTGAACGCCGACGAGTCCGAGCCCGGCACATGCAAAGATCGCGATATGATGCGCCACGATCCGCACCTGCTGATCGAAGGCTGTCTCATCGCGTCGTTCGCGATGCAGGCACACGCTTGCTACATCTATATCCGCGGCGAGTACGTCTATGAGCGCGAAGCGATGGCGCGCGCGATCAAGGAAGCGTACGAAGCCAAGCTCGTCGGCAAGGACAACATCCACGGATGGGACTTCGACATCTACATGCACCACGGCGCCGGTGCGTACATTTGCGGCGAAGAAACCGCGCTGCTCGAAAGCCTCGAGGGCAAGAAGGGCCAGCCGCGTTTGAAGCCGCCATTCCCGGCGAACGTTGGCCTCTATGGTTGCCCGACGACCGTGAACAACGTTGAATCGATCGCCGTCGTGCCGACGATCCTGCGCCGTGGCGCCAAATGGTTCGCTGGCTTTGGCCGCCCGAACAATGCCGGCACCAAAGTGTTCTGCATCTCCGGCCACGTGAACAAGCCGTGCAACGTCGAAGAAGCGATGAGTATTCCGCTGAAGCAGCTCATCGAAGAACACGCCGGCGGCGTGCGTGGCGGCTGGGGCAATTTGAAAGCGATCATCCCGGGCGGGTCGTCGGTGCGCATGATCAACGCGCAAGAATCCGAAACCATGCTGATGGATTTCGACGCGCTCTCAGCCGCGCCACATCGCTCGGGGCTCGGCACGGCGGCCGTGATCGTGATGGATCAATCGACGGACATGATCCGCGCCATCGCGCGCATCGCGTACTTCTACAAGCACGAGAGCTGCGGCCAGTGCACGCCGTGCCGCGAAGGCACCGGCTGGATGTGGCGCGTGCTTGAACGCATGGCGAAAGGCGAGGCGGATCACAGCGAGATCGATCTGCTGCTTGATGTCGCGGGCCAAGTTGAGGGCCACACGATCTGCGCGCTGGGCGACGCGGCTGCGTGGCCAATCCAAGGTTTGATCCGTTGCTTCCGCGGCGAGATCGAACAGCGGATCGATCGCTATCGCGCCGCAAAGGGCGTGCACCAGGTTCGTGCAGTGGCGGCTGAATAGTGTGGCGATCCCGCCGCCGTCGATCATTCTGATCCTCGTGCTGGGCGGTATTGATGTGGCACTGACGGCTCTGGCGGTTGTCTTTGGCTTGTCGGGTTTCTGGGAGACGGATCCTGCTGCGGCTTGGATCGGATGGTTCTTCGGTGTCGCCGCGATTTTCGCCACGGTTCACCTCATTCTCAAGATAGTATCTTTGATCGGCCTATATCTCGCACGTCGATGGGCTGTGGTTGTAGGCGCGTTGGCATTTTCTGTTTCTTGGCCGCTTGTTCTTGTTTTGCCGACCTTGAATGGCGGGTGGATGCCATCACTCATTGGCGTTGCTGTACTGATGATAGCGTTCTTTTTGGCTTGTACGCTTCCGCACTGGAAGCGCATGACATGAGGCTCTGATGAAACACTTCCTTCTCATCTACGACTACGCGCCCGACTGGATGGAGAAGCGCGGCCCGGTACGGCCGGCGCATCTTGAACTCGCGCGCGCTTCGGTGGCGCGTGATGAGTTGCAGCTTGGCGGAGCAGTGCCGAGCGATGAAGCTCCGTTCGGCTTGCTTTTGTTCAAATGCGAGACGAGCCAGGCGGCCGAAGACTTTGCGCGCGCTGATCCGTACGTGAGCCAAGGCGTCGTCGCGAGGTGGCGTGTGCGCGAGTGGATTACGGTGGTGGGCGAAGGCGCGCTGACGAAGGTTTGAGCGATGGCAAAGGGCGTCATCGAAACCTGGGACAAGCTTGAAGACTTCACGCGCCGGAGCGTCAAGTTTGATGGTGTGAAGCGCGATGTGTACGTCGCCGGGCAGGGGCCTGGCGTCATCATCATCCACGAAGTGCCGGGAATTACGCCGGAAGTTGCGCGGTTTGCACGCATGGTTCGGGAGGCGGGCTTTACGGTTTACATGCCGTCACTGCTGGGCAAACCGGGCAAACCGAATAGCCAAGGTTACATCGACTCTCAGCTTTTCCGTGTCTTGTGCATCGCGCGTGAATTCAACGTGTGGGCCGCGGACGATCACAGTCCAATTGTCGATTGGCTAAAGCAGCTCGCGGCTCTGGCTCACAAAGAGTGCGGCGGCAAAGGTGTCGGCGCGCTCGGCATGTGTCTCACCGGCAATTTCGCGATGTCGATGATGGTGGAGCCGGCGGTGCTGGCGCCGGTGCTGTGCCAGCCATCGCTTCCAGCGAGAAAGCCAGGCGGGATGCATGCGTCGCCTGAGGATGTGGCGGTGGTGCGCGCTCGGCTCGAAGCGGAAAATCTGACCATCAGGGCCTATAGGTTCGAAGGCGACCCGCACTGCCGCGCCGCACGCTTTGCCGCGTTCAAAGACGCATTCGGTGATCGCTTCGAAGGGGAGGTGCTTCCCGACAGCGCTGCGAAGCAGGGGACGTTCCGAAAAGATCCTCACAGCGTTGTCACCAGCCATCTCGTCGATGAAGCGGGTTCGCTAACGCGTCAGAAGGTCGACGAGATCATCGCGTTCTTCAAAGTGCGGCTTTGATCAAACGAAACGGAGCGGCTTGTCGCCGCTCCGATCCATTCATTCAGTCGTGATTGCAGTTCTATTGCGGGCGCTTGGTTTGATCCGGTCGCTCGCGATTGCGCTCAGAATCAAGCTCCGGACGCTCCATATCTTCGCGGCCATCAGCCGGATTTTCGTGACCTGGTTGCGCGCGGCGCGGTTCGTTTTGCGGCTGTTGTTGGTTGTTCGGCATTGGAGGATGCTCCGCTGTTGCCCACCCGTGGTGAGACAACAGGCAGCGGCGCCGCCCGTTCCGGCAAAATACATGTAATGTCAGTAGCTTATGTCGCTACCGTGGGGCATATTCCGTTCCGCCATAACAACCATCAAAACTTGCGAACCATTCGCACCTAAGCCCCTGTCCCAGCGGATATTTCGCCCACTTGCGGCGACGCAATAAATCGTCCATTCGCCTCCGCGAAAGCGGTCAGACTCATGACGAAAATCCTCGTCGACGGCGTTGAAGTCGACGTTCCTCCGGAACTTACCTTGCTGCAGGCGTGCGAAGCCGCCGGCGCCGAGATTCCGCGCTTTTGTTATCACGAGCGTCTCTCGATCGCCGGCAATTGCCGCATGTGCCTGATCGAAGTGAAGGTCGGCGGAAAATCCGGACCGAAGCCTGTCGCATCTTGTGCGCAGCAAGTGAAAGACTTGCCGCCGCCGCGCGATGAAGTGCTGAACGAACTCGTCACCAAGAGTGCGACTGTCGCCAAGGCGCGCAAAGGCGTGATGGAGTTTCTGCTCATCAATCACCCGCTCGACTGCCCGATCTGCGACCAGGGTGGCGAGTGCGATCTCCAAGACCAGTCCGTCGCTTATGGCCGCGGCGGTTCGCGCTTTGATGAGAACAAGCGCGCGGTCGAAGAAAAATTCATGGGCCCGCTCGTGAAGACGGTGATGACGCGGTGCATTCAGTGCACGCGTTGCGTGCGCTTCGCGACTGAGGTGGCCGGTGTGCCGGAACTCGGCGCGACGGGTCGCGGCGAGGACATGGAAATCACCACGTATCTGGAAGCGTCGCTGTCGAGCGAGCTTTCGGCCAACGTGATCGACCTCTGCCCTGTCGGCGCGCTGACCTCGAAGCCGTACGCGTTCAACGCGCGGCCTTGGGAATTGACCAAAACCGAGACCGTCGACGTTATGGACGCGCTTGGTTCGAACATTCGCGTGGATGCGCGCGGGGACGCCGTTCTGCGCGTGCTGCCGCGCGTCAACGAAGAGATCAACGAAGAGTGGATCTCGGATAAGACGCGCTATGCCGAGGATGGACTGAACCGCCAGCGCCTCGATCGCCCGTACATTCGCGAAAGCGGCAAACTTCGCCCAGCGAGCTGGGATGAGGCGCTGAGCGCGACGGCGAAGGCGCTTTCGGGTGATGTGAATAAGATCGGCGCCATTGCTGGCGATCTCGCGTGCGCTGAGAGCATGAAGGCGACGCTTGATCTCTTCCGTGCACTCGGCTCGCCGAACACGGATTGCCGCGCTGACGGCGCCCAGATCGGCGGCGGTGCGCGTCAGGAATATCTCTTCAACTCAACCATTGCCGGCATTGACGAAGCAGATGTGATCTTGCTGGTCGGCGCCAATCCGCGCGTCGAAGCGCCGGTGCTGAATGCGCGTCTGCGCAAAGCCTGGCTGCGCGGCGCGGAGATCGCGGTCGTCGGTGAGGCGGCTGATCTCACCTACAAGTACACGCACATCGGCGCTGGCCCGCAATCGCTCGGTCAACTTGGCGCGTTCGGCGATAAGCTGAAGGGCGCGAGCAAGCCGATGATCATTGTCGGCGGCGGTGCAGTTGCGCGCGCTGACGGCGGCGCGGTGTTGCGCGCGGCTGGCAAGCTTGCTGCTGGTCTCAGCAAGGACGGTTGGAACGCCTTAAATGTGCTGCATACGGCGGCGTCGCGCGTTGCCGGCCTCGATCTTGGCTTCTTGCCGGGTGCGGGCGGCAAGAGCGCGAGCGAGATGCTGAAGGGGGGACTTGATACGCTTGTCCTGCTTGGCGTCGATGAAGTGGCGCTGCCGAGCGGCGGTACGGTGATTTACATCGGCACGCACGGCGACGCTGGTGCGCATCGCGCCGACATCATCCTGCCGGGCGCTGCGTACACCGAGAAAGACGCAACTTGGGTCAACACCGAGGGCCGCGTTCAGTACGGGCGCCGCGCCACGTTCCCGAAGGGCGAAGGCAAAGAGGATTGGACAATCCTGCGCGCTCTCTCAGCCGTTGTCGGCAAGACGCTGCCGTATGACTCGCTCCTGGCGCTGCGCCAGAAGATCATCGCCGACCATCCGACATTCGGCCAAGTCGATTACGCCCCGGGCGCCGCCGATAGCGCGGGCTTCGACGCCGGTAAGATCGGCGCGGACGGCCAAGTCTCGAACGATCCGTTCAAATCGCCGGTCACGGATTTCTATCTGACCAATCCGATCGCGCGCGCATCGAAGACGATGGCTGAGTGCTCGCGGCTTCGCGCCAACGCCATGAAGGTGGCTGCGGAATGAACCCGACCGCCGACTACGTTCCGCTAATCGCGCTCCCAGTCGAATGGGAATGGGCGCTAATGAAGACGGGCCAGATCCTGGCCATCTGCATCCTGCTGCTGATCTCACTCGCGTTCCTGCTGCTGTTCGACCGCAAGGTCTGGGCGGCGGTGCAGCTGCGCAAAGGTCCGAACGTCGTCGGTCCGTTCGGTTTACTTCAATCCTTCGCGGACTTCTTCAAGTTCGTGTTCAAGGAAATCGTCATCCCAGCGGGTGCGAATAAAACTGTCTTCATCCTCGCGCCGCTGCTGAGCTTCGTGCTCGCGTTCATCGGCTGGGCCGTCGTGCCGTGGGGCCCGGACGTTGTGATCGCCGACCTCAATGTCGGCATTCTCTATCTCTTCGCGATCAGCTCGCTCGGCGTCTATGGCATCATCATGGGCGGCTGGGCTTCGAACTCGAAGTATCCGTTCCTAGGCGCATTGCGTTCTGCGGCGCAGATGGTGAGCTACGAGGTCTCGATCGGTTTCATCCTGATCACGGTGCTGCTGCTAGTCGGTTCTCTCAACCTCACCGACATCGTGAACAGTCAGCGCGAAGTGTGGAATGGCTTTCGCATTCTGGACTTCCGAGAATTTCCAACCAACATCCTCGTCGGCGTAGTCATGTTCGTCATGATGGGCATGTTCTTCATTTCCGCGCTGGCCGAAACCAATCGCCCGCCGTTCGACCTTCCGGAAGCCGAGTCTGAACTCGTTGCCGGCTATCAGGTTGAGTATAGTTCGACGCCGTATCTGCTCTTCATGATCGGCGAGTACCTCAACATCGTTATGATGTGCGCGATGACGACCATCCTGTTTCTGGGTGGTTGGCATCTCCCGTTTGTTGACATTGAACAGCTCGGTCTCAATCCGTTCTTCACCGGGCTCGTCGCGATGCTCGTTTTCTACGTGAAGATCTGGATGATGTTCTTCATGTTCGCGATGGTGAAGGCCATCGTGCCACGCTACCGCTACGACCAGCTGATGCGTCTCGGCTGGAAAATCTTCCTGCCGACCTCGCTCGTCGCCGTCATCGTCATTGGCTACTACGTCGCGTTCCTCGCGCCGGCAGCCACGCACACAGTCGCTGGAGGCTGAGGCCCATGTCACGCATCCTCCAAGCCGCGAAGGGCGCTTTGATGCTCGACATGATCGGGGGCTTCGCTCTCGGCATGAAGTATTTCTTCAAGCGCAAAGCGACCGTGAACTATCCGTTCGAGAAGGGGCCGCTCTCACCGCGCTTCCGTGGTGAGCACGCACTGCGCCGCTATGCCAACGGCGAAGAGCGCTGCATCGCTTGCAAACTCTGCGAAGCCATCTGCCCGGCGCAAGCCATCACTATCGAAGCCGAACCGCGCGAAGACGGCAGCCGCCGCACCACGCGCTACGACATCGACATGGTGAAGTGCATTTACTGCGGCTACTGCCAGGAAGCGTGCCCGGTCGATGCGATTGTGGAAGGTCCGAACTTCGAGTTCGCGACCGAAACACGCGAAGAACTTTACTACGACAAGGAGCGTCTGCTCGCGAACGGCGATCGCTGGGAGCGGGAGATCGCGAAGAATTTGGAGCTGGACGCGCCTTACCGATAGGGC
>JAPLOL010000140.1 GCA_026400735.1 Alphaproteobacteria bacterium
CCGTGTAGCCATATCCCGAGCGAGTGCCAGCATAAACCACAGTGCCGGGCGAGGTCGCGACAACTGGCGCGCGCTCGAAGGCGGCCATGTCGAGGCCGGAGTGGAATGCGGCACGACCCGTGAAGGGATCGATGCGTTGGCCGTAGCCGGAGGTTTCGCGGTAATCGACGGCGACCGGGGCTGCCAGCGGCGTGGATTGAGCGATGCCTTCGAGGCGGCGGGATTCACTGACGCGGGCTGCGACTTGCGCAACGCGCTCGGCGAAAGCTGGGTTCAAACCGCTGTCTCGCAGATAGGCGACGAAGTCTTGCGGAACGAGCGGGCCGCCGGTGGCGTCAGCTTCCGGGCCGGTGAGAGCCGCGGTCGAGACGCCGGTGAGGCGCAGAACGCCGCGGGTCTGTTCGCTGGACTCAACGACGTTGTCTTCGATTTCCGAGAGGAAGGCTTCTTGCTCGGTCTCGAGGTGATCGGGACGGGCGCGGAAACCAACGGTCGTGACTTGATAGGGCTCAGCGGCGATGGCGCGCGATTGGCGCGGCTCAGCTTCGTCGATCGACGCGGCCATGATGATGCGGGCGCCGTCGCGCTCGATAGGGCGGTTCGCGGCGAGCTGCAGGGTCGAGCCACCGGCGTATTCCAGCAGCGAGCGAAGAACTTCGTGGCGGCCTTCGAGATCCTGCGTGGTGCGGTCGAACTGACGCGTGCGCTCTTCGAGGAGAGCTTGCGAAGCTGCGGCTTGCGCGCGGCTTTCGTTGAGCCAGCGATCGTACTTGGCGCGCTCGCGCTCAACTTCGGCGTTCGAGGCCGTCGCTTGCGGGCCTTCGAGCAGGGTGTTGGTGGTCGCGTAGACGCACCAGCCGGCCAAGCCCACGGCGGTCATCGCCAGGAGAGCTTGTTTGCCCGGTGAAAGGGAGACGTAGCGGACCGTACCGCCGCTACGATGATAAATCTGCCGTTCCGGGAACATACGATCGAACAACGATCGTGCCCGCGATCCAAATTGGCTCATGGTCCGCCGCCACCCACTAACCTAAATGCAAACTGTTCCGTTTGCCCCGCCAGAATTCATCTACACCTGAAACCCTCCCGAAATGCAACACAGCACCGCTGTCGTTTACAGGAATTTCAGCTTGTTTAACGCTCGTCTGCCAGAAGCACGCCAAAACTGTGTAATCACAGTAAAAGAGGCCGCTATTTCGCGTCTAGCGCGTTAACCACTTTCAATACGTCTTCCACATGTCCTGGCACGCGAACCTTGCGCCAGACGTGCGCGATCTTGCCCTTCGGATCGATGAGGAAAGTGGCTCTTTCTATCCCCATGAATTTGCGTCCGTAGAGGGTCTTCTCGCCCCAGACGCCATAGGCCTCTGTGACTACACCTTCTTCGTCGGCCCCTAATTGCACCTTGAGCCCATGTTTCGCCGCGAATTTATCGTGCTTAACGACGCTATCGCGAGACACGCCGAGGACCACGGCGTTAGCCTTCGCAAAAGCCTTCGCGTTTTCAGTGAAGTTTAGGGCTTCCAGGGTACAACCGGGTGTGTCGTCCTTTGGGTAAAAGTAGAGGACGACGCGCTTGCCTTTGAGGCTGCCCAAGCTGACGCGCCCACCCCCGGCGGTCGGAAGATCAAAAGGGGGTGCGGGGTCGCCAGGTTTGAGCGCTGTCTTAGCCATCGGGAGCCTCCCGGCTCGCGGCCCCCAGGACATTGGGTTTGCCGCTGCGCCCGCCGCCGGCTGCGATCGGGCTGGGGCTTTGCTTTGCGTCAAAAACCCAAACCGCGCTAGATGCTTGCGAGGGGCGTTGGAGCACGCCGGATGATCCGCCGCTCGACGCTGATAGCAGTCGAGATCGTATTTGGACTGGTCGCGGCGCTCGCGATCGGCCTCGGAGCCGCTTGGTGGCAGCTCAGCCAGGGCCCAATCGAACTTAACGCCATCCGCGATCAAATGCAGACGGAGCTGAGCCAGGCGCGCTCGGGCCGGCCGGTCGGGATTGAGCGGGTCGAGTTGGGGCTGAGCCAGCGCGGCGCGCTTGAGCTGCGCGCGGTCGGCGTCACCGTTGAGGATGGGCGCGGGGGCGTGCTCTCGCGCTCGGACGAAGCGCGCATCTCGCTTGACGTTCTGCCGCTGCTGATTGGACGCATCTCGGTATCGCGGGCTGAATTTTCCGGCGGCGCCATTACCTTCACCCGCCGCCCAAACGGGGCGCTCTACATCGCGTTTGGACCCGAGGGCGCGCCGCCGGACATCATCATCGCCCCTCCGCCGCTGAACGAGACGCTTGAACAGCGTGTCGCGCGCGTGCTCGACAGCTTGGAGGGCGCGTTCAAGCCGGTCGGTGCAGGCGGCAGCTTGCGCGAGCTTTCTGCGCGCGGAACGCAGCTTACGCTTATCGATCAAGCAAGCGGCGGTCGCTGGACTGCGGATGCCGCAAATCTTGAACTGGCGCGGCGCGGAAGATCGCTCGCGCTTTCGGCGGACGCAGAGCT
>JAPLOL010000068.1 GCA_026400735.1 Alphaproteobacteria bacterium
GCTTGCGTTTGGATCGTGCCCGGCAGGCCACGCGCCGTGAGGGCGTCGCGGACGACCGAAGCGCGACGCTCCGACAGACCTTGGTTGTAGGTCGGCGAGCCCGACGTGTCGGTGTGACCAACAACGATCGTGCCGCTGACGTTGCACTGACGCGCGCGATTGACCGCGGCATCGATGGTTTCCAACGCAGCTTGGTTGAGGTTCGAGCGATCCCACTCGAAGTACACAACGAATTCCGACGTCGGGCAGGCAACGTGCGTCGGCTCCGGCGGACGCGGCGGCGGCGTGACGACCGGCGGCGTGACCACTGGCGGCGCGGCTGGCGCTGCGAATTGATAGCGCAGACCGATGGTCAGAGCTTGATGTTCGTAATCGACGTCGCCGGTGAAGCGGGTGACGGGCTGGAGTGAATCGTACTCAGCGCCATCGGCTTTGAAGTAGCGATAACCAACGTCCAGGTCCCATTGCTCGCCGAGACCAACCGCAAAGCCGACCAAAGCTTGGTAGGCGAACACGGTGTCTTCGCCGTCGACGTAGTAGAGCGGCACGATGTTGTCGGTGCCGTTTACGCTGACGCGGGCCGCGCCGACGCCGAGGCCGATGTACGGCTCGAGCTGACCGCCACGGTTGAAGTCGTAGTAGAGGTTGGCCATCGCCGACCAAACGTTGCTATCGCCTTCGTTGAACGCGCCGGTGTCGCCCGCGTCTTCCAACGGGTTGCGGCGGTGCGAGATTTCACCTTCCAAACGGAAGTTGTTGCTGAACGCGTAGCCAAGGCCGAGGTGCTCGGACACGTCGTGCTCAAGCGTGCTTGAGCCCCACGGATAGCCGCTCGAGCTGTTGCCCAAGTCAGCTTCGCCGTCGAACGACCAGCCGATGTCGGCGCGGCCATACCAGCCTTCAGTCGCGTTCGCTGCGCCCGTCGTTGCGCCGGCCAAGATCGCCGCAAGCGCGATCGTCTTCTTCAGATTCTTCATCCCCAGTTTCTCCCCGAGTGGCCGCGTCCGCAGCCGAACTGAGGAAAACCTTAGGCTCGCGTTGCCTTAATTCAATCAAAATCGCCGCATGCGCACCTAAGGTTGGGCGGGTATGCGTCGGCGCCACACATGCACATTTCGGCAGGTTTTCGGGCTGTTTTTGCCTAAACGCTGCGGCCGCAGCCGTTGAGGGTGCGCCCGTCGATGACGACTTCGACCGTGGCGGGGTAGGGCTCGCCGCTCATGGCGTCCTCACAGGGGGCGCGGCGGTAGGTGATTGTGAGGGTGTGGCCCTCGGTTTGGGTTTGAAAATGGGTCGCGCCTTCAACCGGATTGGCCGGTTGGCCGCGGGGAAATTCGATGCGGGTCTGGCCGTAGTCGATCAGGGCGACGATGCGGTCGGCGGTGTAGATGTCGACAATCCATCCGGGCTCTTGGCCGACGGCGCGGAAATCGACGCCCGCGGCGCGCGCGGTTTCCCAGGTTGGCATTTCAGCAAGCGGCGATTGCGCAGCGTCCGTGGTCTCGGCTGCCGGCGGCGCCGCCTCTTGCTTGGCGGGTTCGGCGGTGCAGGCGCCGAGCGCCAGAACGAAGAACAATGCGCGCACGTTAGATCTCCCAAATAGAAAACGCCGCCGCGGATCAGCGCGACGGCGTCTTCGTTCAAGTCACAAAGCGATTAGCCTTGGAAAGCGCTGATATACACTTCAACGCGGCGGTTTTGGGCGCGGCCCGAATCCGTTTCGTTGGAAGCGATCGGCTCACGTTCGCCGTGGCCTTCCTTCAAAATACGCACGCTTTGCACGCCGCCGCTTTGCAGAATGGAGGCGACGTTATTGGCGCGGCGCGCCGACAGGTCGAGGTTGTAATCGTCGCTGCCGACTGAGTCAGCGTGGCCGATCACGTCCACCGTGGTTTGATCATAGGTGCGGAGAACGCCGCCGGTGTCGCGCAGCGTGCCAACGGCTTGGCTTTTCACCGTGTCACGGTTGAAGTCGAACGTCAGGTCGGCCGGGAAGATGAGACGGATGCGCGATTGGCTGACGCGTTCGACGCCAACGCCGGTGCCGGCGAGACGCTCGCGCAAGTTCTGATACGTGCGATCCATGTAGTTGCCGATGGCGGCGCCGCCGAGCGCGCCGATACCTGCGCCGATCATGGCGTTGCGACGGTCATCGCCGCCAGCGAGCGTGCCCGCAGCCGCGCCAACGATCGCGCCGATAATCGCGCCGTTTGCGGTGCGGTTCGGTTCGCGTTCACCGGTGACCGGATCAACCGTCGTGCAGCCCACGACCAACATCAAAGCAGCTAGAGCTGCGGAAGCTTTGCGAAACATAGAGACCCTCCAAAAGAGACGAGCGCGGTTACGGCCCGATCCGGTCGGGAACATGGCGCCGGCGTTATGAGCCTGCGCTGAACGCGCCACTTAGTTGGCGGTTCCCGAGATCGATAAGCGACGTAAGCTCTCAAACTGCTGCATCAAGACGCTATTCACAGGCGCGGCGACTTGATCGAGGTGCAGGCTCGCATCTCCTAAAACGCTATAATTCATTATAATTTTCGCGCCGCTGGCGAGTGGTTCGACCGTAAAGGTCAGCACGCCTGTAACGCCCATTTCTTGAAGCGGGCCAAGACCGCCGCTGAGGCGCAGCGTGCGCACGCCATCGCGCTCCATCACCATGACGACGCGCATGTGCTCCACTGACTGATGGTTTCCCCAACGCTCGCACCAACATCCGCCGGCGCGTGGGTCGAGGCGGAGGTTCGATGCGTCGCCGGAATAGGTGTGCTCAGAGCTCCACCAGCGATCAACGCGAGTGAGGTTGCGCCACACTTCGCTAGGCGAAGCGGCGACCTCGGTTTCGGCGTGGACAACGAAGTGCGTCGGTGATGCGGCGGCGACTTCGGCCCGCGCGGACGGCGCAAAGAAGAGGGCGGCGGCGATCAAGGCGGGGGCAAGCAGGCGCATTGGTGTCTCCTTGAATGACCGTTCAACACGTCTTTGAGCGAACGCTCAAGAAGATGTTCCGTCTTAACCAAAGTTCAGGAGGCGATTGTCACAATGGCTTCCGATTTGACGACGATTGCCACGCCCCCCGTGCTCGACAGCGCCAAGCGCGCCCGCGCGTTGGCGAACGTCGGGCGTGCGCGCGTCTCCAATACTTGGCTGCGGCTGTGTGCGTGCGCTGTGGTCGCCGCTGTCGCCACCTCGATCGTGGGATCGATTGCGCCGTTGTTCTGGTGGGCGGGCCTTGTGCCCGTGCTGGTTTTCGACCGCTGGATATTCCAGCGCCTGCTGAAGAATTGCATGGCTGGCGATGCGCCGCGTGCGATGCCGCGCTTGTTGTTGTGGACGACGGCGCAGAGTGTCTATGGCAACATCATTGCGGTGATGCTGTGGTTCTCGCCGTACGTGCCGGGTGAGACGCTGGCGATCATCTACATTTTCGGCGGGCTCGCGAACGCTGCCGCAACGTTGCGCTCATCGGTGTCGCTTTCGATTGCGGGTGCGGGCTCGACGATCGCGTTTTTGCTCGGCTTGCCGATCGCGGATTATCTCATCAATGGCGCGCGCAATCCGTTGGATCTGATGCCGCTGATGGGCGGGCTGTTGCTGCTCGCGTTTGGCGTCAATCTTTGGAAGAGCTTGCTCGCTTCAGACGCGGCGCAGCTTGAAGCGGAGGCCGCGGTGCTGCGAGAGCGGCAAACGGCGGCGGCTGCTTCGGCTGCGAAAAGCAGCGTTATTCAGCGCATGAACGATGAATTGCGTACGCCGATGTCGGCGTTGACGGGCGCTGCCGAGCACTTGCGGCGCGCGGCGCAATCGCCGCAGGCGCGCGCGCATATCGGGACGATCGTGCAGGCGGGTGAAGTGCTGCGCTTGGTGTTGAACGATCTTTCCGATCTTGACCGGTTGGAGAACGGGCAATTGCGCATCGAGGCGCAACCGGCCGATCCGCGCGAAGTGCTGCGCGGTGTCATCAGCGCGTTTCGCGCAGCGGCGCAGGACAAGGATCTTGAGCTTTTCGTCGACGTCGATCCGGCGATGCCGGCTTTGCTTGAGATCGACGCGGCGCGTGTGCGCCAAGTGCTGTTCAATCTGCTCGCGAACGCGATCCGCTTCACGACGCATGGCGGCGTACGCGTGCGCATGAGTGCGCAACCGATTGGCGGCGCCCTGGCGCGGCTCAATGTGATCATCGCCGACACCGGCGCGGGCATGTCGCGCTCGCAGCTGGCGCTCATCTTTGGCCGAGAGCGTTTGAGTGCTGATGGCGAAGGGCCGGGGCTTGGGCTCGCGATCTCGTTGCGGCTAGCTAAGCTGATGGGCGGCAAGCTCACGGCGAAGAGCGAACTGGGCGAAGGCTCGGTGTTCTCGTTCAGCCTCGACGCGCCGATGGCTGCGGCCAAGGCCAGTTCGGCCGCTTAACCCGCCAGCCTCAGAACGCCGAAGTGACGCATAGCTCGTAGCGCCGCAGGCGCTGAGAGCGTATTCTTTCATTGGCATACGGATCGATAGCGCTCGCCGTTCTGCGTCTATGCTTGGGCGATTGAACCGCGTGGAGGAAGCGCGATGGGTAACAAGTGGCTTTGGGCAGCGTTCGGACTTGGTTGGCTTTTCTTCGGTGTGTTTTGGTTGAATGAGCCAAACCATGGCTGGAAGCCTTGGGTCTACTTCGCATTCGCCTTCTTAGCTTTTCTGCAGGTTGGCCATCTTGTCCGAAAGGATAAGCCCAACGCCTAACCGCGCACCGCGCTTGACGGGAAATCGTGCGCATGTTTTGCTATTGCGAGTGATTTGCAATAAGGAGCGCGCCAGATGTTCGCCGTGGCAGCCCCGCGGGGTCCGTCAGACGATGTGGCGACGGCTCCGGCGCTTCGTTTGATTGGCGCGGCCCCCCTTGCGGCTTTGATGGCGGCGGCGCGGGTGGAATTGGGGCGCGAGCGCGCTTCTTCCTGTGGCGCTGACGCTCCGAACTCCGCCCACGCTTGCGGTTCGGCCTCGCAGGCGAGGGAGGAGCGCCGCTAGGCCCAAGTCGTCATTCCGGGGCAACGCGATAGCGTTGAACCCGGAATCCAGGGGGCAAGCACCAGTTGGCAGCCCCTGGATTCCAGGTTCGGCCTTCGGTCGCCCTGGAATGACGAGCCGCTGGTGCGCGCCGCATTCCAAAGTTGTGCAAGTTCAGCGCAGAAACTTTGCGAGGTTGCGCGCGAGTGCTGCGCCGTCGCGCGTCTCGCACTCCCAGATCACCAAAGGTGACCAATCGTCTGCGCGCAGCGCTTTCAGTGTGGCGCGATCGCGCGTGACGTTGCGCTCGATCTTTGTGCGCCAGTAGGCGGCGTTGTCTTTCGGTTGGCGCGCGCCGCGTTTGCAATCGTGGCCGTGCCAGAAGCAGCCGTGCACGAAGATGATCTTGCGCATGGCGCCGAAGACGAGATCGGGTTTGCCGGGAAGCGATGTGTTGTTTAGGCGATAGCGCCGCGCGTAGCCGAGCTCACGCACAGAGGCGCGGACTTTGAGTTCAGGCGCAGTGTCGCGTGATTTTACCGCGCGCATGATTGCGGAGCGTTTGGCGGGATCGAAGACGTCGGCGCGCACTTATGCGCTCTTGCGCGCTGCCGCGGCGCCAGCGAGAGGCGCGAGAAGATGTTGCGACAGCCAGCGCACGACCGGGACGCAGACGGCGTCGCCGACGAGGTGAAGCGCTGCGGTTTGGCCGCTTGGCAGCGGATAGTGTTCTGGAACGCCCATGAGGCGCGCGGCTTCACGCGGTGAGATCAGGCGCGAGCGAAGTTGCTTGCCTTCTACGAACAGCAAGAGCTGGCGGCTTGAACCGCCGGTGGGCGTGCGCAGGCAGCCCGCAAGGCCGTCAAACCGGGCTTCTGCGCGTTGTACGCGTTCGCCATGTTCGATGCGGATGCGGCGGAAATCGGCGCCGACTTCGCGGCGTCCGCTTTCTTGCAGAGCGTCGAGCCGCGCGCGTTGCAGGGCGCTCATTTGCGAGACGAGCTTAGCGGTTTGCTCTTCGCTGTTCCACGTGTCGCTGTGCTCGTCGAGCATGTCGGCGAGACGCGTGTTGCGCTTTGCGGGCGCATCGAGACGCCACCAGACGTAGCGCTTGCGCAACGCGTCAGGCAGGCGCGCGATGACGTTGCGGAGGCTTTGCGAGTGAAATGGCTCGCTCGGACCGGAGGCGACCAGATGCGCGGGCGGATTGCGCGCGGCGATGATGAAGAGGCGCGGGCGCGATTGCGGTGTGAAAAGCGCGGCATCGATCTCAAGTGCGCCGGCGCGATAGCCGAGATCGTCAAGCGCGTGGATGAGGGCGGCGAAGTCGGCGCCGCCGTGTGAGCTTAGAAGTCCGCTGACGTTTTCGAGCGCGAGCACGTCGGGTGCGCGGCCTTCGTCGCCGAGTTTTTCGATGAGCGCGTGAAAGCCCCAGAAGGCGCCAGAGCGCGGCGCGGCTAAACCTCTGCGGGCGCCGGCGAGCGAGAGATCCTGACATGGGAACGAGGCCCAGGCCAAAGCGGCCTTACCGGGCAGCTTCGATGGCGTGAGCTTCCAGATGTCGCCTTCGTGCATGTCATCGCCGGGCGGAAACGCGGCGCGGTAGGCCTTTGCCTTTGCCGGATCAAGGTCGTTGGCGAAGGCGCAGGCAAAGTCCGGCTCAAGGCCGAGCCGGGCTAGGCCACCGCCCGCGAAAAACTCCCACAGTGGGGCGCCGGAATCACGATGCATGGGGCTATACTAACCCTTATGAGGGTGCTGACATCCATTGGGATGGCAGAGCCGAAGGGGGAATGCTGATGCGGACCTTGATCCGCGGTGCGCTGATTGGGCTCGTACTGAGCGCCGCCGCACTGTCTGCGTGCCAGCGCCAAGCCCCCGCGGGTGACGAAGCGCCTGCAACGCCCAGCAATGCTGAACGCGAAGCCCAAATCGCAGCCGAAACTTTGGCGGCGTTGGGTGGTCCGGCGAATGCCGAGCAACGCGCGGCGTACGAAGGCGAGTTCCAGGCCTCTGGCGGCATTGATGCGCTCGGCAGCTCTGAGGGCGCGTGGGAGCTGACGCTGCTGAATGATTATGCGCAGTTCACGCGCACGGGCCTCAGCGAAGATGGCGGCATTCCTGGTGAGCGCGATTATCGCGCGGGCGGCATGCGCGTTGTGGCTGGCCCGCTGACGATCACGATCTCACAACAGCCGTGCACGGCGAGCGGCGTCGAGCTGCCGTACACCGCGAACATTTTGTTTGAAGGCGTTCCGTATCAGGGCTGCGCGCGGCGCGGCGTGATCGAAGGCGAGCGTCCGACCTGGGCTTCAGTGCTTCCGGAGTTGATGCCGGCGATCAATACGTGCGCGCAGCGCGCGTCGTCGCGTCCAGTGCGGGTGACGTTTGCGTCGTCGCTGGATGAAGGCGAAGTGCTGGTGCGCGTGCGTGAAGCGAATGGCACGCGGCGCGAGTGCATTGTCACGTCGGGCGAAGTTTCGGTGTACGAGTCGCTGTCGGATGACGATCGGCGCAACGGCGAGGGCGATCCCGAGTTTCAGCCCGGCGGATCGCGGCCCGCGGCGCGCAATTGCCGGACGGTTGAAGCGGCGACCGATCGTAGCGGCACGCAGTTGGGTTGGCTGATCCGTACGAGCTGCTGAGCTCAATACCGGCTCGGAAAGGCGGAGCTAAGCGAGGGCAGGTATGATCCGCCGCACGCTAACTTTCGTGCTGATGGTGGGGGCATGCGCCTCGCAACCGCCGGACCCGCATGCGCATCGGTGGCAGGTTCTCACGCTTCCTGTCACGTTTGAGGGGCCGCCCGTTGTGTACGCTTCGGAAATGGAGCCGGTGCCTGTCACCGCAATGTGTCGCGATGGTTGGTACTCATACTCCCCGCAGCAACGCGGAACGTGCGCCGGTCACGGTGGCGTGCGGGAGTGGGTGAACCGGCCCGCTGAGTGAGGCGAGCGGCGATGATCTTAGTTCAACCGAAGAGGCCGTTGATCCATTGGATGGCGCTGTCGATCACAGCGAAGCCGATGCGGGAGCCGAAATAGACGGACGCTACTGAGGCGATCGCGGCGGGGATCGTTAGCAGCATCAAGAGGCCGTCGCGTTGCAGGAGCGCGAGCGAGGTCATCGCGACGGTCATGCCTGGCGGCCAGTTGGCGAAGGGGATCGGTAGGATCAGCACCAGCGCCATCAGCAGCGTTTGCAGGCCGACGATGATCGTGGCGGGGAAGCGCGTGAGACGCGACCAGCGCGGTTTGATGAGATACTCGACGCGCTTCAGTGATGGGATCGCGAGATGAAAGGTTCGGCGCAAAGCTTCGCCGCTGACGCGCCATTCGCGCACGCGCTTGGGCACCATCAGGCGGCGCGAGCCGAACACCATCTGCAGGGCGGGCGCGAGCATCAGCGCGCCGAAGATGGTTGAGATACCGGGAACGTTTGGCACGCACATGGGTAGCGCCAGAACCAGGAGCAGCATGCCGTGTGCGCGTGAATCGAGGCGGTCGATCAGCTCGCCGACGCTGACGCTTTCGCCCGGAAACGTCTCGATCAGATCTTCCAGCAGCTCAGAAGCCGGCCGGCCGTGGTTAGGCGTGGCGCCGTGATCGGCGGTGGGAGCGGGAACCGGCATGTCCATGAGATATGGGCGTCACATGGGGCGCCCGTCTCGCTTTGGCGAGTCCTTTAGCGACGTTCAGACAGCATCAACCATACGAGCGTAGCCACGTGGTGCATGAAGCGCGCAATGGCGCTCCTTTTCCTGACCGTTTTGGCCTCGGCGTGCGCTGAGCGATCGCGGCCGCCTGCTGAATTGAATGGCCTCTGGAGTTCTGGTCCCGCGTCGTGCGCGGCTGGGATTGGGGTGCGCTTCGACGCCGATGCGATCAAGGTCGTCTACGAGGACGACACGCAGACGCTGTTCGATCATCCGCGTTACAAACTGGAAAGCCGCGACGATGCATCGTTTCGCGTGCGCATCACTTATGAGCTGCCGCATGTGACGGGCGGTGCGCGGGTGGCGGGCGCGCATGGTGTTTTGGTGTTGGCGCGACGCGCTGACGGCGTGCTTGCGCCGGTGATGCACACGATTGTTGATGCGCGAACGGGTTCGTCTCGGCTGCGTATTGGTGATGATCCGGCGACGCAGGCGATGACGCTGACGCCGTGTGGCGCGCATACGTGGCGTGAGGATTTGCGCGGGCGATCATAGAGGTTGGAGCGCGCGGCCGGAGGACGCGCTAGCGTCGCCGGAGGCGCCGCGCTCCTACCTTTGAATGGACGACCGTCGGCTAAGTTGGAGCGCGCGGCCTCCGGCCGCCCTGGCGTCGCCGGAGGCGCCGCGCTCCTACCGTTAAATGGACGACTGTCGGCTAAGTTGGAGCGCGCGGCCTCCGGCCGCGCTGGTGTCGCCGGAAGCGTCGCGCTCCGATATTCAAAAACCGCCGGTCATTGCTGGCCGACGGTTTTCAATTCAAGCGCTATGAAGCGGTCGATTATTGGCCGGCTTGGCCGTTCGAGGCTTGGGTCGTCTCGCCATTGCAGCGCGCTACTTCAGCGGCGCTGAGTTGCTGGCTGGCGTCGCCGTAAGAAGCGATGCGCAGGCCGCTGGCTTGGCGCACGAACTGGCGGCACGAACGGACGTTCACGCCGTGATCGGCGCGGGCGAGGCAGGTGTCGCCGCTGCAATCCCAAATGGTGTTGAGCGCGATGATGCGGGTTTGCTCGGCAACCGGGGCCGACAATTTGATCGTGTAGAGGTCGCGGGCCATGGCTGGGGCGACGAAAGCAGCGCTGATCACAGCGGCGGCGACGATCGAACGAAGGGCGTTCATTAGGTTCTCTCCTGGACTGGTCGCGCTGCTTTGGGGAGGAGCGCAGAACCCTTATGCCCGCGTCGCTAATTGCTGACAAGAGAAAATTGAAGGAATGAGAAAATATTCACTGAACAATGATTACCGTAGCGGCAGCTACGGCTCAGGTCCGCAGTTGTGGTTAAAAAAGCTGAACCGGCTCCCGCGGCGATGGGCTAGATAGAGCCCAGAGGCGGGACGCGGACGGGGCGGGCGCGTCGACTAACCAAGGGGATGAGCGGCGATGACGTTCTACAAGTTTTCAGTGGGCGTGGTGCTGGCGGTCGCGATGGTGGGCGTGCTCGGGATGAGCGCGCTGGTGTTCAGTTCGCGCGATTTTCAATACGGCGTGCAGCTGATCTCGCCGTCGACAAACGGGCTTATCTCGTTCGCGCAACTCGATGCTGCGGACAGGCAAATCCAGCAGCTTGAGACTGAAAGTGCTGGCCCGCGCGGCGAGCTTCTCGAAATTGATCAACAGATCGCTTCGCTCGACACGCAAGTGCAGGGCGCTCAGGCGAGCACGAATGAAGCGCGCGCGGCGATGGTCGGCGCGATCGCTGACATTGAAACGCGCGCAAATCTGCAAACCACTGAAAGCGCTGCCGCCGATATGAGCGCGCAGGGGCTTTCTCAGCGCATCAACACGTTGGCCTCGCGTCCCGGTCTGCCGGCGGGTGATCAGCAAGGCATCGCCAATTTGAGCGTGCAGGTTCAGCAATTGGCGGCGCAGGAAGAAGCGCTCGATGATCGTACGTCGGAACGTGCGTCGCTGGTGGCGCGCCAGCGTCTGGTGAATGGGCAAGTCGCGGAATCTAACCGCCGCGTGTTTGCGCTCCAGCAAAGCGTTGTGCCGGATTACGAGCACTATCAGCGTATTCGTGGCGAAGCCAACGCACTGCGCACCATGAGCCCGTTAGGCGTGAGCGCATTCTTGGCTCAGGGCCACCCGGCTTTGCTGTCGACGGTGCTGGTGCTGCTGATGGGCGCGCTTGGCTCGTTGCTTTATCTTTTCCCGGCTTACCTCAATCGCCCGGCGCCGGTGACGATGGCCGAAATCGTGGTGCGTTTGATCTTCGGCATGTGCGCGGCTTTGGCGTTCTATGTTCTGGCGAACGCGGCGATTGCCGGGTTCTCGATCGCATCGTCGGTGCAGCAGGCGACGACGTCTTCGGCGCTCAATCCGTTCACGGTGTCGCTGGTCGGGATCGTGGCGGGGGTTCTCTCCGAGGACATCGCCAAGTGGATCCAGGATCGAGGGCGCGGCATCTTCCAGCAGGGCGGTGTCGCGGCGTCCGCGCCCGTCGCTGCGCCGCCAGCGCCGGAGCCCGCGCCGACGGGCGGGCTCGTGAACAACAACGCGATCTCGTAAACGCGAACATTGTGACGCTGCCGTCGCGATACGCGCTTTCATGCGCGCATCGCGACGATTAGTGTGCGCGCAACAAAATTGAGGAGGACCCGATGGGCCGTGCAGTGATCGTTTCTTACGCCCGTACGGGTTTGGCGAAGTCTGGCCGGGGCGGGTTCAACGATACGCACGGCGCCACCATGACGGGCCACGCGATCAAGCATGCGGTCGAGCGGGCTAAGATCGATCCGGCTTTGGTTGAGGATGTGGTCATCGGTTGCGGCGCGCCGGAAGGCGCGACGGGCTCGAACATTGCGCGCTTGTCGCTGATCCGCGCTGGGTTGCCGGTCACGACGTCGGGCACGACGGTGAACCGGTTTTGCTCTTCGGGTCTGCAAGCGATTGCGCAGGCGTCGCACTACATCATGAACGAGGGCGCGAAGGCGGCTGTTGGCGGCGGTGTTGAATCGATTTCGCTGGTGCAGATGAGCGGCAAGGCCAACCGCTATCACATCACCGAAGAAGAGCTGATGAAGACCAAGCCTGAGCTCTGGATGGCGATGATCGAGACCGCTGACATCGTGGCCAAGCGCTACAACGTCGCGCGCGATTATCAGGATGAATACTCGCTGCGCTCGCAACAGCGCATCGCCGCGGCGCAGGCCGCTGGTTTGTTCAACGACGAAATCGTGCCGCTGAAGACGCGCATGAAGGTCGTGAACAAGGAGACGAAGGAAGAGAGCTTCGTTGACTATGTTGTGACGAAGGACGAGTGCAATCGCGCTGATACGACGATTGAAGGCTTGGCCAAGCTTGAGCCGGTGCGTGGTCCGGGCAATTTCGTAACGGCTGGCAATGCGAGCCAGCTTTCTGACGGCGCGGCGGCTGTTGTGCTGATGGATGAGAAGGAAGCGGAGAAGCGTGGGCTTGAGCCGTTGGGTTTGTTCAAAGGCTTTGCGGTTGCGGGCTGCGAGCCGGATGAGATGGGCATTGGGCCGGTGTTCGCGGTTCCGCGTTTGCTGGAGCGCCAAGGCTTGAAGGTCGATGACATCGATCTTTGGGAGCTCAATGAAGCGTTCGCGTCGCAGTGCCTCTATTCGCGCGACAAGCTCGGCATCGATCCCGAGAAGTACAACGTGAACGGCGGCTCGATCGCGATTGGTCACCCGTTCGGGATGACCGGCGCGCGTTTGGTTGGTCACGTGTTGCTGGAAGGCAAGCGTCGTAAGGCGAAGCATGCGGTCGTGACGATGTGCATCGGCGGCGGCATGGGCGCGGCAGGCTTGTTCGAGGTTTTCTCGTGAAGCGATTTGTTTTCGCTGCGGCGTTGCTGCTTGCTGCGTGCGGGCAGCCGACGTCGCGCGAAACGCATGAGGCGTACCCTGTTGTCGAAGCGCCGAACTACGACACGACGATTGGTCCCGATGGGGCTGCGGGCATTACCGAGCCGGTTGAGATGAATGTAGCTTCGGTGCGTGCAGCGGCGCCGAACTACATTGTCGCCGAGGTCGATGATCAGGTTGATGGTCAGGCATTCAAGGCGATCACGTTGTCGGCTGGCGATGAAGAGGTGTTCCGCGTTTATCCGACGGCGGACGGTCGCCACGTGCACTCAGTGGTGACACGTTCGACGCAGGCGCATAGCCCGGTGGATGAGATCGTGGGGCGTGCGAAGTTCGCTGTGGCGCCGCCGGAGCAGGTGACGTTCTGCAACGCAGAGTTTGTTGATGGGGCGCCGGGCTTTGCGTGCTCGACGGCGGAGGATGGGCGCTTCTGGCGTGTTTATCGTTTGCCGGATGGTGCGGGCGCGGCGGAAACGTTCGATGAAATCGAGCCTGATTTGCTCCACGACGCGACTTTGGTCGAGATGCGCTGGGTCGCGCCGCGGGCTTAGCGTTGTGCGTGGCGTCGTGCTTCGACAGGCTCAGCATGACGCCAAATCAAACGCTGGCTTCAAAAGTCGCGCCAGCCTGAGCTTGTTGAAGGAGAGCGCTAGGGTTTAAGCGCCGAGCACTTTGTGCACGCTTGAGGCGGCAACGATGCGCGCGCCTGCGTCTGAACGATATTCGGCGCTCATGAAAACCAGCGTGCGGGTTTTGCGAACGAGCTTGGCTTCGATTGAGCCCGTGTCGGCGCGGGCGAGCATGTCCAGCGTGACGGAGACGAGCGCGGTTTGAGCGCCGGCTTCGCGGTCAGCGCCAGCTTCCAGTGCATTGACGATGCGAGCGGCGATAGCGCTGTCAGTCATTTCTTGCGCTTGATAGCCAGGTTGATGCGCTCGTGCGCGACCTCGAGCGAGGCCCACTCGCCGACGCTCGCCATTTTGCCGGGCTCTAGATCTTTGTAGTGCTGAAAGAAGTGCTTGATCTGTTGCACCAGCAACGGCGGCAGATCGTCATGGGTTTGCACGTCCTTGTAGAAGGGATTCAGTGCATCGACCGGGACGGCCAGGATTTTTTCGTCGACGCCTTTTTCATCGTCCATCAGCAGCACGCCGACAGGGCGTGAGCGGATGAGACAGCCGGGCACGACGGGCATGGGTGTCACGACGAGAATGTCGAGCGGATCTCCGTCTTCGCCGAGCGTGTTCGGGATGAAGCCGTAATTGCTTGGATAGAGCATCGAAGTGTGCAGGAAACGATCGACGAAGAGCGCGCCGCTCTTTTGATCGAGTTCATATTTTACCGGCAGGCCACCTTGTGGAATTTCAACGAAGGCGTTGACCTCGTGCGGCGGGTCGGGGCCGGGGGAGACGAAACGGATGTCCATCCGGCGTCTCTACATCAATCGTTGGCCCGCATAAACGGCTTAAACACGCGGGCGCCGTTGCCGTAGACCCGGACCGCCAGGATGAGCCCGGCTTCATCGCGATCAACCAAGTACGCGGTTTGAATGACCTCGGTGCTGCCGTCGTTGCAAATGTACGTATAGAGCACTTCGCAAACCGATTGCCTGTCATCGCCGAACACGGTCATGATTTCGTATTCGAGCGCGACGAATGTCGTCAGGTAAGAGCTGTACGAAGATTCGATCGCGCGCTTTGAGTAGATGGGCATCGCGTTGTTGATCTGCATCGAGCAATCATCGTGCAGAAACGCTAGATAGCGATCGAGATCGCGCGACGCCAACGCGTCGTTGAAGCGTGTGTGCCAAGCGCGGCCTTCAGAGCTGAGCTGGCCGTTTCCGAGGGGCGGCGAGTCCATACTGACGATGTCGCGATACATTCGCAGAGGGTCAAGCGATGTATTCTAAAATTACATCTCTTTTCGAAGCGGCGCTAAATTCGCAAACTCCGGCGCACGCTTTTGCGCCTTCGCTGCAAACGCTTCCATCATGTGCGGTGGCGAGAACATGCCTGCTTGCCACGTCGCGATATAGTCGAGGCCATCAGCAATGGAATGATCACGCGCATGATTGATCATGCGTTTTGATCCAGCAACAGCAACGGGCGCTTTTTCTGCAATCTCGCGCGCCAGCTCTAGTACGTGTGTAATCATCGCTTCTTGCGTCGCGAAGGTTTCATTTACGAGACCAATCGCTTTTGCTTTTTCAGCGGGTAAGCGGCGGCCCGAATACGCAAGTTCCCGCACCCAGCCTTCGGGGATGAGCTTACAGAGGCGCGGAAACGTGCCGACGTCGGCGGTCATGCCGATGTTGATTTCAGCGATCTGGAAGAACGCGTCGTTCGTACAAAACCGAATGTCGCAAGCGCTGGTCATATCGACGCCGGCGCCGATGCAGCCGCCTTGCACAGCTGCGATCACAGGTATGCGGGCGTTGTCGAGGCAGTTGAAGCTGCCTTGGAGTGTCAGCACGAATTGGCGGAAGGCTTCGGCGCGCGTGTATTGGTCGCCGCCCTGGGCGCCGATGCCTGAGCCGTCGGTGAAGACGGAGATGTCCATGCCGGCGGTGAAGTGCTTGCCGGTGGAGGAGATAACGATGACGCGAGCTTTGGCGTTGTCGTTGATGTCATTCACGATCGTCGGAAGTTCGTTCCAGAACGGGCGCGGCATCGCGTTGAACGCCTCGGGGCGATTCAAGACGATCTGTGCGACGTTGTTCTCGATGCTGACTTTGAAGCAGGTGGGTTCGGTCATGGTGCGCGCTCCTGTGTTTGTCGCTAGCACGGCGGGGCCGGAGCGTCATCGTCCGGCCTTTCGCGTGAGGCTGGCATGACGTGGCGGCGATTGGCGCTTGGGTTCGTGACGGCCTGGTTTTTGATCGGCGGCGTGTTTCATTTCACGGCGACGCCTGCGTTCGTTTCGATCGTGCCGCCTTATGCGCCGTGGCCTCTGTTCTGGGTGTTGTTCACGGGCGTGTGTGAGATTGCAGGTGCGATTGGGATTTGGATTCCTAAGCTGCGGCGCATCGCGGGGTGGGCGCTGATTGTGCTGACAATTTGCGTGACGCCGGCCAATCTTGAAATGGCGCTGCATGCGGAACGCTATCCGGCGATTGGTGCGGGTGTGTTGTGGCTGCGCATGGCGTTTCAACCGGTGCTGATCTGGATCATCTGGTGGGCGACGCGGCGCTAGCCGACGCGCGCTGACATGCCGCCGTCGACCGGTAGCAGCACGCCGGTGATGTACTTGGCTTCGTCGGAGGCGAGGAAGAGTGCGGCGTTGGCGGTGTCCCAGGCGTCGCCCATGGCGGCGTTGAGCGGGACTTGCGCGGCGCGTTTCGCGCGCAGGGTTTCGACGTCGATGTTGCGATCTTGGGAGTGGCCGGCGATGGCCATCGGCGTGTCCATGAGGCCTGGGAGAATGGCGTTGCAGCGGACGCCGTGCTTGGCGTTGGCGAGCGCGACGGAGATGGTGAGCCGATTGAGCGCAGCTTTCGAGACTTCGTAAGCGATCATGCCCGAGCCCGCGAGTGATGCGAGCGAAGAGATGTTGACGATCGCGCCCTTGCTTTCGCGAAGCGCTGCGGTCGCGGCTTTGATGGCGAGCCAGGCGCCTTTGAGGTTCACGCTCATGATGCGGTCGAAGGCGGCTTCGTCGGCTACGTGCGCGGGGCCATCGCCGCCGCCGCCAATGCCGACATTGTTGACCAGAATGTCGACGCCGCCGAAGCGGGCGTTGGCTTCGGCGACGATGGCGGCGCAGGCGCCGGCGTTGGTGATGTCGGCTTCGAAGGCTGAGCCGTTGATTTCGCTGGCGGTGGCTTCTGCGCGCTCACCGATGCGATCGACGCAGAGAACGCGTGCGCCTTCGCGTGCGAACAAAGTCGCGATGGCGCGGCCGTTGCCGATGGTGTCGCCCGGTGTTTGTCCTGCGCCGACGACGATGGCGCGTTTGCCTGCAAGCCTCATGGGCGTGAGGCTACTACGCGAAGACGACGCCTGTAAGCACTGCTGCGTAGTGAACGGCGGCGGCGGCCATGACGAAGGTGTGCCAGATGGCGCGGCGGAATGGCAGTTTTTCGGACACGTAGAACGGGATGCCGGCGACGTAGAGCAAGCCGCCGACGGACAAGAGGATCACGCCTGGCAGCGGCACGGTTTGCACGAGTGGTCCGAACGCGGCGAAGATCAGCATGCCGAGCGCGACGTAGAAAATGAGCCAGAGGCGCTTGCCGATGCCGGGCAAGAAGAGTTTGCCGGCGGCGCCGATGATGGCGAGGCCCCAAACCAGCGTCGTCATCGAGATCGCCCAGGCGCCGTCGAAGCGGATGGTGGTGAAGGGCGTGTAGGAACCGGCGATCATCAAGAAGATGGCGGCGTGATCGAAGCGGCGCAGCAGTGCTTTGCGCGCCGGCGTTTCTGTCATGTTGTAGGCCATCGAGCAGCCGACCATGGTCATGACGCAGACGCCGTAGACCGCGATGGCGCTGGCCATGCCGGGGCCGCCTTGGAGGATGGCGAAGCCTAGCGCGGCGCCGACCGCGAAGGTGAGCAGTACGGCGGCGACGCCGTGGACCCAGCCATCGACCAGCTTTTCGAGGCGGGTGGGGTAATGGAGCTTGGGGAGGATGTCGGACAGGGTCATACGTTGAAAACAATGGCTTGTTTGAAGTGATTTGTCGCGAGCCGTCTGTCTGACAGTTTGCGACGGTTTCTTACGCTGCGCGCCCGAACTAAGGTGCCCAGATGAAGAATCGTATGGATCGCCGGGTTTTCATTGCTGCGCTGCTGGCGGCGACACCGGCGTTTGCGCAGCGGCCTTTGTTGGACGGTTTGACGCAGGGCGATGCGAGCCGGGGGATCAAGGAGGCGCTGTCGCTGGCTTCGATGAACGCCACCAACAGGCTGGCGCAGCCGAACGGGTTCTGGGGCAATCCGCAGGTGCGGATTCCGTTGCCGGGTGTGCTCGGCCAAACGCAGCGAACTTTGAGCCGCATGCGGATGTCGGCGCCGCTGGATCAGTTGCAGGAAAATTTGAACCACGCAGCTGAGAGCGTGATGCCGCAAGCGGCAACGCTCTTCACCAACGCGGTGCGGACGATCACGATTGCGGACGCGATCGATATCGTGCGCGGCGGCGACACCAGCGCAACCACCTATTTGCGGGGGCGGACTGACACGCGGCTGACGACATTGCTGCGGCCGCCGATGACGACGGCGCTGACGAACTCGGGCGCGTTCACGTTGATGCGCTCGGCGCTGCGCGAAGTTGGGATGTCGAGCATGACGACCGATCTGCGGACGGAGGTCATTAACTTCTCGACGACGAAGGCGCTCGACGGCTGCTTCTATTTTATCGCCGAAGAAGAACGCGCCATTCGCCGTGATCCGTGGCGGCGAACCAGCGATATCTTGCGCCGCGTCTTCGGCTAGGCGGCTTGACCTTGGCGCGTTCCTCGCCATGGTCACGCGCCGTGAGTGAAGCTCCTGAAACTTTCCGCCGCGTCTCGTTCGAAGTTCCCGGCGGACGTATGGCCGGCATTGCGTTTGGCGCCGAAACGGCGACGCCGGATATCGTGTTCATTCACGCGACCGTCTTTAACGCGCGCACCTATCGCACACTGCTGCAGCCGTTAGGCGAGCGCTTTCATGTGCTGGCGCTCGATATGCGCGGGCATGGGCTGACGAATCTGCCGCACAAGCTGTTCAGCTACACATCGTGGAAGCGCCATCGCGATGATCTCATAGCGGTGCTTGAGCATTTCACGGCGCCGGTGACGCTTGCGGGCCATTCGATGGGCGCGACGATCAGCTTGCTGACGGCTGGCGTGCGCACGGATCTGGTGAATGGCTTGGCGTTGTTGGAGCCGGTGGTGTTGCCGGCGGCGGGATATGCTTTCTCGCAACTGCCGCTTGGTCCGCAATTGCAACGCATGGCGATGCCGCTCGCAGTTGGCGCAGCGAAACGGCGCAATGAATTTGCGAACCGCGAAGAAGCCGTTGCTGCGTTCACGGGGCGCGGGATTTTTAAGGCGTTTCCGCCTGAGGTGATCGCGGATTATGTCGCGGACGGCTTGGTTGAGGATGGTAAGGGCGGCTTCAAGCTTGCTTGTGCACCGGCGTTTGAAGCGGCGACCTACACAGCCCAGAGGCATGACCCGTGGGGCGCGTTGCGACGCGTGACCGATCCGCTGGTGTTGTTGCGGGCCGAGAAGAACTCGACGATCACGGAAGCAGCGATGCACAGGATTGCGGCGATCAAAGCGGATGCGCGTGTGGCGACCGTTGAAGGCGCCGGGCACATGCTGCCGATGGAACGGCCAGATCGTGCGCGCGCGGCGATTGAAAGCGCAGCGTTGATGGCGCGGCAGGGCCGCAAGTTTCACGACGCTTTGGTGCAGTAGGGATGCGCTGGATCGCGCGTTTCTTCGTTGCGATCTCCGCGCTTCTTGTAGCTGCCTGCGTGAGCGCGCCGAATAGTCAAGATGTGACGGCCTTTGTCGGCGTCACCCTGATCGCCGCGTATGGCGAGCCGCATCTCGAAGATCAAACTGTCTTGGTGCGTGATGGGCGCATCGTTGCGCTCGGGCGCGTTGGCGGTGTGCATGTGCCCGTAGGCGCGCGTCGTATCGCGGGCCGCGGACGCTTTTTGGCGCCCGGTCTCACGGATATGCACGTTCATATCTTTGAGCCAGACGATGGGGTGCTGCTGCTCGCAAATGGCGTCACTACGGTGCGCAACATGGCTGGGCGGCGCGAAACGACCGTGCTCGCTGCGCGCATTGCCGCGGGTGAAGCGCCGGGACCGACGATTTATTCGAGCACGCCGATCATTGATGGCCCACAGGCAGATTGGGACAATCCCCATGCTGTGCGGACCGCAGATGAGATGCGCGCGCGCATCTCGCAATTCGCGTCTGATGGCTATGTGGGCGTCAAGCTCTACGAAAATCTTTCGCGCGAGGCTTTTGTAGCGGGCGTAGTGGAGGCGCGAGCGCGGGGCATGCAGGTCTATGCGCACGTGCCGTTTGCGATGACGCTGGATGAGGTGCTTGCGCTGCACATCGATAGCATCGAGCATCTGACGGGCTTCGAGTTTGCGCTGGCGCCAGGTGTCGAGGCTGATTGGGATGAAGCGCGCTGGGCGCGAGCTGATGCGCACAATATTGCGCCGGTGGCTCGCACGGTTGTCGCAAGTGGTGTCTGGAATGATTCAACGCTGGTAACCGCCATGGGCGCGCGGCGTGCGTTCGCGGATTTGGCCGAAGCTGAGGCCGATCCGCTTTATCGCTACGCCACGCCGCGCCTGCGCCGTCATTGGCGCAACATCCAGGCGGCTGAAGCTGAAGCGCGCGATCCCGCAGAGGCATGGGCGATGACGCAGCGCGCGCATGCGGTACGCTTGGCGGTTGTGCGGGCGCTACATGAAGCGCGAGCGCCTCTCTTGCTTGGCACGGATGCGCCGCAGCCGTTCGTGTATCCGGGCTATTCGCTGCACGATGAGTTTTCATTTCATCGCGATGCCGGGCTTTCGCCGTCCGAGATTTTGCAGGCCGATACCGTGGGCTCGGCGCGGTTTCTGCATCAGGAAAGCACGTTCGGCCGCATCGTTGTCGGTGCGCGCGCCGACATGCTGTTGCTGAACGAAAATCCCGAAGCGGACATGACGACGTTGCGTACGCCCGCAGGCGTCATGGCGGCTGGGCGCTGGTACGATGCGGTCGCGCTCCAGCAAATGCTGGACGAAATCGCCGCGCGCATCGTTTTAGACGTGCAGCCCTGAGACTACTAACTTGGCGACGCGCTCACGCGCTTCGGTCGTTGGCGTCAGTGCCTTGCGGGTGGCGACGTCGAAGGTGAGCGCAACGGCTTCCATGCTCGCCCATGCGGCGCCGGTTTCTGGGTCGACGATCCAGTGGATGATGCGCAGCGTCTTCTCGCCGATCTCGGCAATGCCGGAATGAATTTCGATTAGTTCGCCGGCGCGCGGGAAGCGGCGAATGACGAGGCGCGATTCAACGACCGCGCCGGCGGGTTGAACGCCTTCGCTGGCTGCTGCCTGGCGCCAGGGCGCAAGCAAGTTCGGCGCGCTGTCGGAGATGCGGCCGGCGAAATGTTCACCGCGCAAGCGCCCGAGTGCGTCGCACTGATCGGGATAGACGATGGCGCCGCCGATGCGTGTGGCGCCGAGTGTTGCGGCGTTGGCGAGCGAGGCGTCCGCCGCCGGCGTCGTGACGTCGATGGAGCGGGGCTTGGCGTGATCAGGCAGTTTGCACTTCAGCCGCTTGGCCGCAGCTTTCGTGCGCTCCGACCAAGGAAATCGACGCAAGCCGCGTGTTTCGACGTGGCGGACTTTGAAGGTGAAAGCCGTGCCAGGCGCGCCATCATGGTGGCGCATGTCGAGGCAGAGCGTTGCATCGCTCTCACCCATGTCCAACACGCCCCCGTGCATGATGAGCGGCGCACCGGGGCGCGCTTCTTTGATGAAGCGAGAGTGGATTTCCTGCGTCAGCAATGTTGAGCCCGCGGACTCGGCGAAGGCGCGGGGCAGTTCAAGCGCGCGCGCCATGTGCGCGAGCCCCACAAAAGCGCGCTCGAAGTGAAAGCGGATGTTGAGATGGCCGCCGTCGTCACATTCCCAGGTGTTGACGCTGCCCTGGTAAAGCGGCGCGGGCAGATGCGCCGGATGAGTCATGCTGCTTTTTGGCACTGCGCACAGACTCCGCTCGCTTCGATCATGGTGCGGCGAATGGTGAAGCCGTCTTTTTTTGCGGCGTCGGCAAGATCGATGAGCGCGTGGCCGGCGTCGAATTCTTCAGCGCCGCCGCATTTTTCGCAGATGAGAAAGATGGTCGAGCGTTCGCAGGCGCCGACGTCGCACGCCATGAACGCGTTCAAGCTTTCGATGCGATGCGCGAGGCCCATGCGCACTAGAAAATCGAGCGCGCGATAGACGGTCGGCGGTTTCGCGGATTTGTCGGCGTCGATCAGTGGCAGGAGATCGTAGGCTTTGGCGGGGCCGTGCTGATTGAGCAGAAGTTCGAGCACGCGCTTGCGTAGCGGTGTGAAGCTTTCGCCGGCGTCGGCGCAGCGCTTTTCTGCTTCGGCCATTTGCGCGGTGTGATCGTGGGCGTGAGCCATCATGTCGATATCGCAGGGTGTGGGGGCCGCGGAAAGATGGGGAGCGGCGCGCGGGAATTTGAGATCGGGCGCGCAATAGAACTTTACAAGAACAAATGAGTCGCGTATCACTTTGGAACATACAGCGAACGATGTATGCATTGAGCAAGGGGCGTCCGATGAGCGAAGCAATTTTCCGTGGAATTTCAGGCCGCTTGCACCGCTTCAGCACCCATCGTCCGCATGAGCAATTCGCGACGTCGCCCGCGGTATATTGCTTCGCGCGTCCCGGCCCTGGCGGCCGTGGTTGGACGCCGCTGTTCCTGTCGCGGACGGGCAATTTGCAGAAGCGTCTGGCCAGTCATGAACAATGGCCGGAAGCGCAGCTTCTGGGCGCGACGCATATCCTTATCCACCAGCACGATGAGCGCGATGCGCGCGAATACGTGGAAGCCGATCTGGCGACGGCGCTGAAGCCGGCGATGAATGGTCCGTTCCTGGATGCAGAGCTGACTGAAGCTGCCGAAGAGGGCGCGGTCAGGTTGGTTTGGGCGGCTTAGAAATCAGAAGGGGCGTCTTGCGACGCCCCTTCCTTCACTTCAGTTCAATGATCTCAGCGTCTGCCGCCGGGTTGCGCATTTTGCGCTGTTGGCAACGCTGCTGCGCTTTGGGCTGAGCGGGCGAGTTGGAGGAATTCGGCGCGCCAGCCGAATTCGTCTGTGCCGCGGGCTGATTGCGCTAAGCGGATGACGTCATCGTAGCTGTAGCCAGTGCGCAGGAATTGGTCGTGGCGCAGGAGTTGGCCGTAGCCTGCGACTGCGGCCGCCCAACGTGTGGACTCTGGCGCTTGGTTGATGTTGGCGACGAAGTCGCTTTGGGTGATCGGACGTTCGATCAGGCGTGAGCGATCTTGGCCCGGCAGTTTGTAGCGAATGCGCAGGAAGGCGAGTTCGCTGGCGGTCGAGGGCGCAGCGCCTTCCCGTTGATAGCGCAGCGGATCGTTGAAGGTGGCGCCGCCGACGGGGACGATTTCGTAAATGGCGGTGACGGCGTGACCGGCGCCGATCTCGCCGGCGTCGACGCGATCGTTGTTGAAGTCCTCGCGGTTCAACATGCGGGTTTCGTAGCCGATGAGGCGATACTCGGCGACGCGAGCCGGATTGAACTCGACTTGTATCTTCACGTCGTTGGCGATCGTGAACATGTTCGAAGCCATCTCGTCGTGAAGAACGCGGCGCGCTTCGTTGATCGTATCGATGTAGGCGGCGTTGCCGTTGCCGTTTTGGGCGAGCGTTTGCATCAGCGCGTCGTTGTAGTTGCCGCTGCCGAAGCCGAGCACTGAGAGATAGACGCCGGTGTCGCGCTTGCGCTCGACGAAGTCTTCCAGTTCTTCGGGGTTGTTGATGCCGACGTTGAAGTCACCGTCGGTGGCGATGATGACGCGGTTGACGCCGTTGCGGTCGAAGTTTTGCTCGGCCAGCGAATAGGCGAGGCGCAAGCCCTCGCCGCCTGCGGTTGAGCCGCCCGCGTGGAGGTTTTCCAAGGCTGCGATGATGCGGCCGCGTTCGTTGCCGGCTGTTGGCGCCAGCACCGCGCCGGCTGCGCCTGCATAAACGACGATCGAGACGTGATCGCGCGCGTTGAGCTGTTCAACCAGCATGCGCATGCTTTGGATGACGAGCGGCAGCTTGTTGGCTTCGCCCATCGAGCCGGACACGTCGAGCAGGAGCGTGAGGTTCAGCGGCGGACGCTCGCGCGGGACGATGTTGTAGCCTTGCAGGCCAATGTGCACGAGTTGGCGCCCTTCCGCCCAAGGTGACGGCGTGACCGTGACGCTGGTGGAGAAGGGCTGCTCGCGCGATTGCGGCAGCGGATAATCGTAGCGGAAATAGTTGATCAGCTCTTCGGTCCGCACGGCGTCTTGCGGCGGCAAGCGGCCTTCGTTCAAAAACCGGCGCGTGTTTGCGTAAGACGCGCTGTCGACGTCGATCGAGAACGTCGAGACGGGGTCTTCGGCGACCATGTGGATCGGATTGACGTCAACGTCTTCGTAATTTTCGCGATCGACATCGCCGGGCATTGGTTGCGGCGCGGTCTGCGCGTAGTTGCCGATGACGCCACCTATCGCAGCGCGTGAGCGGCCCATTTCCTGTGCCATGAGCGGCGAAGGCGGGGGTGGCGGTGGTGGCGATGGCAGAGGCGTGACGCTCTGGTCTTGAACTGGCGTTGGCTCTTGCGTCGCTGACTGTGAAGCGCACGCAGTTAGGAGTATCGCGCAAGCCAGTAGGCCCGCGCGCCGAGTATTGCGCAGCATGACGTTTCCCTCCCGAACCGTCCTCAAACGGTTTGTTGACGCGGTAAGCGGAGCGCTCCGATCGCGACCAAGGTGAGGCAAGTGCGCGGCGTTTTGCGTACACAGGCGCGTGCTCACGCGCTTGTGTGCAAAACGCATCGCTTCAGTCATTCCAGATCACGCTTCGCGTGTCTGGAATGACTCGGTTGCTAGCGCCGGTTGCGTTCGCGTTCGGCGGCGCGGCGTTGCTGGGGAATCCAATCGTGCACGAGGGTGTCGAGCACGCCGAGCGGCACTTCGCCATGCAGCAACACTGCGTCGTGGAAGCCGCGCAGGTCGAAATCGGCGCCGAGTTCGTTGCGGGCTTCTTCGCGTAGTCGGGCGATTTCGCGGCGGCCAAGCTCGTAGCCGCAGGCTTGGCCGGGCCAAACGATGTAGCGATCTACTTCCGTGGCGACGACGCCGGGCAGGTCGCCTGTGGTTTGCGCGACATAGTCGATGGCTTGTTGGCGCGACCAGCCTTTGGCATGGAGGCCGGTGTCGACGACGAGCCGCACGGCGCGCCAGAGCTGCCAGCGCAGATAACCGATGCGGCCGGCGGGATCGCCTTCGTGAAAGCCCTGTTCGTCGGCGAGTTGCTCAGCGTAGAGCGCCCAGCCTTCGGCGTATGCGTTAAACGAGATCATGCGCCGCAGCAGCGGCTGGTCGGGAATTTCCTGCGCGAGCGCGATCTGGAAGTGGTGGCCGGGCACGGCCTCGTGGAAATCCTGGGTCGGCAGATCGATGCGCGTCATTTCGGCGAGACTGCGCATGTTGATGTAGTAGATGCCGGGGGTGGAGCCATCGAGCGACGGCGGGTTGTAATAGGCGCCCGGAGCGCCGGCCTCCGCGAACGCGGGCACGCGGCGGACTTCAAGGCGCGCTTGCGGGAGGCGGCCGAACCATTGCGGCGCGCGCTCCATGACGCGGTTCACGCGCGCTTGCACGTCGGCGATGAGTTGGGCGCGGCCGGCGTCGCTGTCTTCGTATTGGTAGCGTGGATCGGCGGTGAGTTGCGCGAGGCGTTGGCCGGCCGTGCCTTCGGTGAGGCCGAGGCGGCGGAGCGCGATGTCGAGTTCGCGGTTCAACGCGGCGACGCGGTCAAGACCGATGCGGTGGATCTGATCGGGCGTGAGATCGCTGGTGGTTTCGATCTTCAGAGCCGCGGCGTAATATTCGGCGCCCTGTGGGAGGTTTGAAACGCCGGGCGCGTCGCTGGCGCGGGGGCGCTCGGCGCGCACCCAGGCGAGCGCACGCTGGTGCGCAGGCAGAACGTGATCGCGGACGATAGCTTCGGCGCGGGCGAGCAGGACTTGGTTGTCGCGCTCGATGACGGTGCGGCGTTCGGGGTTTTGTTCGCGCGCTGCAATGGCTTCAAGCTTCGTGCGAAAGCCGGTGATGTAAACTTGGCTAACGGGCGACTGACGCAGGATGGATTCCAGCATGCCGGCGACGGTGTCGAGAATGAAGCCCGGCGGGCGCACGCCGAGGGCTGCGTCGGCGCGGGCGCGATCGGTTTCTTGATCGATCGCATCGGCGACAGCGCGCAGGCGCGTGAGATAGGCTTCAGCTGACGCAGTATCGGTGACGTCGTGACGTTCATCGAGAAATGAAGGCAGCGTGATGAAAGCGCTATCCATTTGATTGATGACATAAGGATGCGCGCCGCCGAGCGGGCCGAAGTCGCCGTAGTTGAATGCGGCGCCGCCAGCGGCGTTGCCGAACTGATCGCGCAGCACGTTGTAGGTGAGGCGGTCCTCGTCATTGAGGCGGCTGACATCGAGCGAGCGAAGTTCTGCGTAACGACGGATCGCGGCGCTGCGGCGTGCTTCGAGCGCGACGCTCGAGCGATCGTCGAGGCGATCATTGTAGTGTCCGCCAGCGGCATCGTCGGAGACGCCGGTCTGCGACGCCGTCTCAGGGCTGTCAGCCAGGATCTCGCGTGTCCAATCGGCGAGTTTGCCTTCGAACGCGCTCATCGGCTGAGCCCCGCGTGGACCACAGCTCGCCACCAGCGATAGTCCCAGGACCACGGCGCACGCCCAACGGATCGGCTTCATTTATTCCCTCAACAGGCAGGTTGCGCCGCTGTAAGGCGCGGGGCCGGGAATAGCATGCGCCGCGACTGAGAAAAGGGCCGCCCATGGCAGTTGTTTTGCGCTAACGTGTTGCGGAAACCGCGCATTCGTGGTTTGGACGGCCCCTTAGTGGTAGGGAACTCGCGGAGACGACCATGACAACCGCCCAAGGCGGCCAGCAGACGCTGGGCAAAATCCTTTTCTACAACCAGCTCGAGCCGCTTTCAGTTGAAAAGCATGGCAAGCTGGGTGTGAGCCAGGTCAGCAATCCGTTTGCGTTCCTCGCTGACACGCACCTTGTTCCGTTGACGGTCGACGAGTTTGGACTCGCCGCTGTTTGCTATCCGATCATTTTCGACACGCAGTCGAAGACGCCGCTGGCGGTGATGGGTCTGCGTCCGGGCATGAACGTGTTCTTGGGCGCCGATGGCTCACTCGACCCGGAAGTTTATCTCCCGGCGTTCGCGCGCCGCTATCCGTTCCTGCCGATCCTGGCCAACCAAAGCCAAGAGAAGGGCAACGAAGATCGCGTTCTCGTCTGCATCGATCGCTCGGCGAAGATGCTGTCGTCGACGCCTGAGCTGCCGTTCTTCGAGGGCGATAAGCCTTCGCGTTACACGCAAGAGGCAATCCAATTCTGCCGCGAGTTCGACATGCTGGGTAAGCGCACCCAGGAATTCGTGAAGCTGATGGATCAGCACGGTCTGTTTGAAGCGACGCCGCTGGCTCTGCCGCGCGCGAAAGCCGACGGCACGCCGGACGAGCCGACCAAGCTCGGCGAATATCTGCGTATCTCGGAAGCCAAACTCAACGCGTTGCCGAAGGAAGTCTTCCTTGAGCTGCGCGACAAGGGCGTCACGGCTGTGATGCACGCTCACCTGCTCTCGCTCGGCCTGTGGCCGAAGATCCTGAGCCGCGCTGCGCGCATTCAGGCTTCGACGCCGCTTCGCTGAGCGCGGGCTTAGACTGAGTTCAGAAACGCCCCTCGGAAACGAGGGGCGTTTTTCTTTGGGCCGCACCGGTAACTGGGCGGTGCGGTGGCGCGAATGGCCTTGTGCGGGCGAGCCGCATTGGCCTCCGGCGGTTCAGCCTGTATGCGCGTAATCATGGTCCGTTTTGCCGCGCTCGCGGCCTTCCTCCTGAGCCTCCTCGCTGTTTCGCCGGCGTTCGCGCAGCCCTTGCCGGGGCCGAGGCAGGTGCAGGCGGAGCTGCATTCGTCGCGCGCTGCTGTGGCGCCCGGTGAGCGCTTTACCGTGGTGCTGCGCGAGACGATCAATCAGGGCTGGCACACTTACTGGCGCAATCCCGGCGATAGCGGTGAACCTACGCAGCTGACGTGGACGTTGCCGACAGGCTGGCGCGCGGGAGAGATTCAATGGCCGGCTCCTGAGGCGGTGCCGTTCTCGATCCTCGTGAACTATGGCTACGAGGGCGAGGTTCTCTTTCCTGTTGAGATCAGCGTGCCGGCGAATGCGCGGCCTGGCTCGACCGTGACGCTCACGGCGGCGGCGTATTGGCTTGTGTGTTCGGACGTGTGCGTGCCGGAGGATGCGACGCTGACGCTGAGCGTACCGGTGGCTGCGCAAGGGCGCGATGATCCGCAGTGGGCCGCGCGTGTGGCGGACGCGGTGGCGAATATTCCGCGTCGCGATCCGCAAGTCACGGCGTCGATTGCTCCCGGAAGCCCTGCGCAACTGCAAGTGAATGCACCTATTCCTGGCGCAACTGCGTTTCGAGACGTCCGTTTCTTTCCGTTTGATCGCGGTGTGATCAAGGCGGCGGTTGCGCAAGCGCCGCGCGCGAATGAGTCCGGTCAAATCCTTTTGAATCTTACACCAGATCTCAATGACAATCTCGGCCAAGCTCCGCTTAACGGCGTTGTGGTTTTTAAAGCAGAGGTCGGCGGGCGCTGGCGCGCGTTTGCATTTGAGATTGCCGCCGAACCTGGCGCTGCCGTTTCTTCAGAAGGCTATGCGCCAGTCGCGTTCTCCGACGACTATCCCCTAGCGGACCTGGAGCGCGGCTCTGCTGGCGGCGGCGCTGTTGCCCCAAGCGCGGAACCCCTCACGAGCGTTGCTCTGCTCGCGGCTCTGGGCTTGGCATTTCTCGGTGGGTTGATCCTCAACATTATGCCGTGCGTGTTACCCGTGCTTTCGGTGAAGGCGCTGCAATTTGCGGGTGGCGTACAGAGCGGCGACGCGCGGCGTCACGGCGTGCTCTATTTCGCCGGCGTGATGGTAACGTTCCTGGCGCTGGCGGGCGTGCTGATCGCGTTGCGCGGTGCAGGTGAGGCGGTGGGTTGGGGCTTCCAGCTGCAGGCGCCGTGGATGACGAGCGCGCTGGCGCTGCTGTTCTTTGTCATCGGTTTGAATTTGCTCAGCGTGTTTGAGTTTGGTTCGAGTGCGCAGAATGTCGGTGCAGGCTTAGCTTCGCGCGGTGGCGACATGGGCGCGTTCTTTACGGGTGCGCTTGCGGTGATTGCGGCGACGCCGTGCACGGCGCCGTTCATGGCCGGCGCAATTGGCGCGGCGCTGACGCAATCGGCGCTCACGACCTTGGTGATCTTCGCGGCGCTTGGTCTTGGCTTCGCGCTGCCGTTGACGTTGCTGCACTTTGCGCCTGGCTTGCAGCGGCTCATTCCGAAGCCTGGCGCATGGATGGAGCGCGCGAAGAATGTGCTCGCGTTCCCGATGTTCGGCGCTGCGGTTTGGTTGGTCTGGGTGCTGACGCAGCAAACGGGCGCTGACGGTGCGCTCTCGTTGCTCACGTTGCTTGTGTCGGTGACGTTCCTAATTTTGTCGGCGCGCTGGGGGCGGATGTGGCTCGTAATCGGTGCGCTGCAGTTGGTGATCACCGGCGCGTTTATCTGGAAACCGCTCGTAGGCGTGGAAACGCATGAGGTGGTCGCGTCCGAGCCGTGGAGCGCGGCGCGCGTGACTGAGCTGCAGGGCGAAGGGCGCGCGGTGTTCGTGAACTTCACGGCGGCTTGGTGCGTGACGTGTAAGGTCAATGAAGTGACTGCGTTCACGCCGCGCGTTGCAAGCGCGATGTCGGATAGCAACACCGCGTATCTTGTCGGTGATTGGACCAATCGCGATGGCGATATCGCGGCGGCGCTGGCGGAGCATGGACGCGCGGGCGTGCCGCTCTATTTGTACTATCCTGCTGATGGAGGTGCGCCGCGGGTGTTGCCGCAGGTGCTGACTGAAGGCCTGTTGCTGCAAACGGTTGAGGGAGAATGATGGTGGTGTCGAGACGTTCGTTCTTGCTTGGCGGCGCGGCTGTGTTGGCGCTAGCGGCGTGTGGTGCGCCCGCGAACGTGGAGCATGTCGCGTCTGGTGCGCAGGCGCCGGCGTTTTCGGTTGCCGATGCGACGGGCGCGGTACGCATGCTTGCGGAGTTCGCGGGGCAGAACGTTATTCTGGAATGGACCAACAACGGCTGCCCATACGTGCGCAAGCACTATGATGCGGGCAACATGCAGGCGTTGCAGCGCGACGCGGCGGCGCGTGGCTGGACGTGGTTGCAAGTGATTTCCTCGGCGCCGGGCGAGCAAGGCTATCTGGACGGGCCAGGTGCTTTGGCGCGAGTGCAAACTGAACAAGCCACGGTGACGGCGACGTTGCTTGATGGCGCTGGCGCGATGGGACGTGCGTACGGCGCGCTTAACACACCGCAAATGGTGATGATCAACGGCGAAGGCCGGATCATCTATCAAGGCGCGATCGATGATCACCCGTCAGCGCGGCCAGAAACGCTCGAAGGCGCGACGAATTATGTGCGCGCGGCGTGGGCGGACATGGATGCAGGGCGTGCAGTGCAGATCGCGCAGACGACGCCGTACGGGTGCAGCGTTAAGTACGCTGCTTAAGTCTTAGCGCAGAGCGATGTTGCGTTCTTCGGCGCGGTCGGCGGCGGCTGAGGCGGCGAGAGGGGCGAGCATGACGGTGTCTTCCATCAGCACGCGTAGATTCATGAACGCGGCGTCCTGCTCGGCCGTGGTGTCAGCGGCGGAAAATTCGGCGGCGCGTTCGCGGGCGTCGCTGGCTATGCTTTGAAAGATGCACGGCATGTCTTGACCGACGCCGGCGTTGCGCAGCGATGCGGACAAGCGGTCCGCGTCAGCTGAGAACGTCTCGATGCGGCTGACAAAATCAGGCGACATGGTGCTGACGATGGATAATGCGCGCGCTTCGGCTTCGATGTCGGTCGACATCTTCGGGATGTCGCCGAGGCTGGCGACGTTAAACGCAACCAAAGCGAGACACGTGAGCATAAGCCGAGTTCCTTTGCACGCAGGCCCTGCCGCAAGAGCAAAAGCGGCGCCGGGTTACTGGTGTGCGGCTTGAGCGTCGGCGACCGCTGCTGCGGCCATCGGTGCGATCAGGATGGCGTCGTCGAGCAGGGCGCGAAGGGCGCTGAAGGCCATGTCGCGTTCGGTGGGGGTGTCTGCCTCTTGAAGCTCGTGCATGTGGACGAGCGCGTCTTGGGAAATGCCGTGGAAGATGCAGGGAAGGTCTTGAGCAACGCCGAGCGCGCGCAGCGATGCGGAGAGCTCCTCTGAATCCTGGGAGAAGTCCTGGATGCCGGCCAGGAAGGTTGGGGTGATCTCGGTTTGAGCCGTCAGGGTGCGGGCTTCGGCCTCGACCTCGGCGGCCAGGGACGGAAGCTCGGCAGCGCCGACGGTAAGCATCAAAGCGATACAGGTAATCATGGGGTGGACCTCTTCGCCTGAGAGGCGAGCAAGGGTCAGGCCACTCGCCTGGGCCGGGGACGGCTTGCGGGAAGGCCCGCCAATCCCTAATCCCCAGGTCCTAGCCTGAGCACCTGCAACATGATCGATTCCGCCACTCCCCGTCCGAAACCCCGCCGTGCGCGAGGGCTGCCGGACCGGCGTGGGCCGGATCTGGCGCTGGAGCGGCAGCTGATTTCGCGTGTCTCCAAGGTTTACGAAGATTGGGGCTTCGAGCCGTTGGAGACGCCGGCGTTCGAGTACGCCGACGCGCTTGGTAAATTTCTGCCGGATCAGGATCGGCCGAACGAGGGCGTGTTTGCCTTCGAGGACGACGAGGAATGGGTGGCCCTGCGCTACGATCTGACGGCGCCGCTGGCGCGGTTCGTGGCTGAGAATTTTGACGCGCTACCGAAGCCGTATCGCCGTTGGGCGGCGGGGCCAGTGTGGCGCAATGAAAAGCCCGGGCCTGGGCGGTTTCGAGAATTCTGGCAGTGCGACGCGGATACTGTCGGCTCTGCTTCGCCGGCGGCGGACGCTGAGATGATTGCGATGGCTTGCGCGGCGTACCAGGCCGTTGGGCTCAGCGATGGCCAGTTTCAGATCAAGTTTTCGACGCGCAAATTGCTCGATGCGGTGCTTGAGAAGATTGGCGTACCGGCGGACGCGTTTTCGACGCGGCTCATAGTTTTGCGGGCGATCGACAAGTTCGATCGCTTAGGCGCGCGCGGCGTCGAGGCGTTGCTGGGCGCGGGTCGTAAAGACGAATCGGGCGATTTCACCAAGGGTGCGGGGCTTGATGCCGCTCAGGCCAAATCGGTGCTTGATCTTGTGAGCGCTGGCGCGGGATCGCGCGGTGAAGTGGTCGAGCGTTTGGCGGCGCTTGGCGGCGAAGACGCGGTTTCCGAACTGCGGGCCATCGATGGAGCCTTAAGCGCACTCGGTGTCGGCGACGCCTACGCGCAAATCGATCCGACGATCGTGCGTGGGCTTGAGTACTACACTGGCGCTGTATTTGAGGGTCAGCTTATCGGCGGCGACGGCGTGTTTGGTTCGATCGGCGGTGGTGGGCGTTACGACGATCTCGTCGCGCGTTTCCGTGGTGAGCGGATTCCGGCGACGGGTTTCTCCATTGGCGTGTCGCGTTTGGCGGCCGCGTTGCAGGCGCAACAGGCGGCGGAGGCCGATGGACCCGTTGTTGTACTGGTGATGGATCAGGCGCGGATCGCCGATGCACTGACTATGGCGGACGAGTTGCGCCGCTCTGGCGTGCGCGCGGAGGCCTATCTCGGCGCGGCTGGGATGAAGGCGCAGTTGAAATATGCGGACAAGCGCTCTGCGCCGATCGCGGTGATCCAGGGCGGGGATGAACTCGCCAAGGGTGTGGTCACACTTAAGGATCTTAAGCTTGGCGCGAAAATCGCAGCGGGTCTGGGCGAGGATCGCGAGGCCTATGCGAAGGCGCGCGAGCAGGTTCAGCAAGAAGTCCCGCGCGCTCAACTCGTTGCCGCAGTGCAGCAAATGCTCGCCCGCTAGGGCGCCTCTGCAACGCCATTTGTGCGAACGATCGCAACCGCTTGACCGCGCGCACAACGCGGCTCAATTTCGCCGCGATCGTCGGCGTCGCGGACGGTCGCGTTTCGGGGAGGAGACGCCTTCTACAAAAGCGACGTGAGGCGGCCGCATCGGGGAACGGTGCGGCCGCTTTTGTATCTAGTGCTTGGGCGGATCGATATTTTCCAAGACGCCGCGTTGCTCGGCCAATTCTTCTTCGCGCGACAAATCGCTCGCCGTTTGCGGCGCGAGTTTGCGGCAGCACCACCAGAGCACAACCAGACCAAGCAATGCCGAGATCAGCGAGCCGCCGAGCACGCCGAAGCGCACAGGCGTGGCGAGGTCGCCGCTGCCGAACGCGAGCGTGCCGATGAACAAGCTCATGGTGAAGCCGATGCCGGCGAGGATGGAGATGCCGAGCATCTGGCCGATCGTGCCTGGTGGTTGTTGTTTCAGCACTTTGCAGGTGAGTTGGTAAGCGATCGTGATGCCGATCGGTTTGCCGAGCACAAGGCCAAGGCCGACGCCGAGCGCGATAGGATGCAGAAGCGTTGCGACACCTGCGCCGTGAAGCACGACACCCGCGTTGGTGAGCGCGAAGATCGGCATGATCGCGAATTGCACCCATGGCTTGAGCGTGTGCTCGGCTGTGATGAGCGGTGAGCCGCCGGCTTTGTCGCGCATCGGTACTGTCATGGCGGTGAGGACGCCGGCGATGGTGGCGTGAACGCCGGAGAGCAGCATGAAGCCCCAGAGCGCCAAACCGAAAAGCCAGTAGATCGGCAGCGGCTTCACGCCGGCGCGGTTCATGAGCAGCATTATGCCGAACGTCACCGCTGCGCCGCCGAGCGCCCATCCGACCAGATGCGTCGAATAGAAGAGCGCGATGACAAGGATGGCTCCGAGGTCATCGATGATCGCGAGCGCCAGCAGGAAGAGGCGTAAACCGGCTGGCACGCGCGGACCGAGAAGCGAGAGCACGCCGATAGCGAAGGCGATGTCGGTGGCTGCCGGAATAGCCCAGCCGCGCAGATAGGCGGGCTCGTGGAAATTGAGAGCGACGAAGATGAGCGCGGGCGCGATCATGCCGCCCAATGCGCCCGCCATTGGCAACGCCGCTTCGCGTGGATTTTTGAACGGGCCTTCGACCGTCTCGCGTTTCAGCTCAAGGCCGACATAGAGGAAGAAGATCACCATCAGCGCGTCGTTGATGATGAGGTGTGCGTTCAGCGGATGCGCGGCTTCGCCGATGCCGACGGAAAGGTTTGCGATCTGATTTTCGAGTAACGCGTGGAAGGTCTCGCCCGCGCTGCTATTGAGAACAACGAATGAGATGATTGTTGCCGCGATCAGCACAAGGCCGGGAGTTGTGTCGCGTTGCCACCAATGTCTTGCGCCGCTGCTTGTCACAATGCCTCACGTTCGAGTCGCAATCTAAAGGCGCGTCACAAAGCTGCAACAAAAACCGGCGTGGCGCGGAGGACACGTGGGATAACGTAAATAGAACGCAACACAGTCGTCACTTAACTGAAGACGAACTGTCGAACACCGCCGCTATGAGCCCGCCGCACGGATGACGTTGCGATTACGCGCGTTGCGAAGGGGGTGTCATGTTCTCGAAGAAATTTCTTTCGGGTGCGGCGTTGACCGCGCTCACCATGTCGATGGGTGGCGTTGCCTATGCGCAATCGACCGCGTCTCAGACTGCGGACGAAGAAATCGTGGTCACCGGCACGCGCCGTTCGTTGGACGGCCTGCAGGTCGAGACTGCGCCGCGTGCGCGCACGACGATCACCGAAGAATACATTGAATCACAGGCGCCGGGCCAAAGCATTCTGAACACGCTCAACGTCGTGCCCGGTGTCAACTTCACCAACAACGACGCGTTCGGATCTTCGGGCGGGAACCTGCGTCTGCGTGGTTTCGATGGCAGCCGCGTGCTGCTGACGTTCGACGGCATCCCGCTCAACGATACCGGCAACTACGCGATCTTCTCCAACCAGCAGGTTGATTCAGAGCTGATCTCGCGCGCCTCGGTCAATCTCGGGACCACTGACGTGGACAGCCCGACGGCGGCGGTCACCGGCGGCACCATCAACTACGTTACGCGTCTACCCAGCGACGAGGCCGCGCTTGTGCTGCAGCCTTCGCTCGGCACTGAGAACTATCAGCGCATATTCGTCATGGGCGACACGGGCGCATTCGGGCCATGGGGCACCTCGGCTTGGGGCTCGGCGTCTTGGCAAGAATATGATCAATTCGTCGGCCCTGGCGAATTGCAGAAGTATCAGGTCAACGCGCGGCTTTATCAGCCGCTGCAAGGCAGCGACTTTCTCAGCCTTTCGTTCCACTTCAATCGCAACCGCAACAACTTCTATCGCGCGGGCAACGATGCGGCGTGGGCGTTTTACGGCGGCGACAACCTGCAGAACCTCGACACGTGCACGCGCGATGCGCCGACGGCGGGTGTTGCTGACAATGACGGCTCTTCGGCCGCTGGAGCGGGCGCATTCCAGGCGGCGGCGGACAACCCCGCGAACCCGCTGAGCTGCGATAACTTTGCTGGTCTGCGCATCAATCCATCAAACACGGGAAACATTCGTGGCCAGTCGCGCTTCTCGTTCGGTGACAACCTCACCTTCACGTTCGACCCGACTGTGCAATATGTCCTGGCAAACGGTGGCGGTTCAACGCGGGTTGCGGAAACCGATAGCCGTCTGCGTTCGGGTGTAACCGGTGTTGCCAACAGCCGCAGCATCAATCCGGCTTGCTCGGTGTTCACCGGCACGAATGCAGGTGTCGATCTCAACGGCGACTGCGATACTCTCGACACCGTGCGTCTCTATTCGCCCAGCAACACGAATACGTTGCGCTACACGCTGTCGACGTCACTCATCTGGGACATCAACGACACCAACCGCGTGATCTTCGGCTACACCTATGACACGGGCCGTCACCGCCAGACCGGCGAGTACGGCTTGCTCGATGGCAATGGTGACCCGCTCAGCGTTTGGGGCGGCAAGGACGGCGAAGGTGAAGGCGATATCCTCACGCTGGCCGGCCAAGTGTTCCAGAAACGCAATCGTCTCTCGATCGCGACATTGAGCCAGCCGAGCATTCGCTACATCGGCGACTTCTTCAACGACCGGCTCACCCTGGACGTCGGCATTCGCGCGCCGGAATTCACGCGTGATCTCGATCAGCGCTGCTGGGCGCCGATCAGCAGCACCAGTGATCCGACGTGCAACTTCGATCCTGGCCTCGCCAACGACGTTAATCCCTTCCGCGTGACCGTCGACTACAGCGACGTGCTGCCGAACGTTGGTCTCACGTATCGCCCGGCTGAAGGTCACCAATTCTACGTCGCTTACGCCGAGACTCTCTCCGCGCCACGCACGGACGATCTCTATAGCGGCGTGCAACCGGCTAACATTCAAGGCTCGGTCGAGCCGGAAACGTCGCGCAACTACGACATCGGCTATCGTTTCAACAGCGATCGCGTGTTGTTCTCGGTCGGCGCTTTCTACAACGAGTTCGATAACTTCATCGTTCGTTCCTTCGATCCGAACACCGGCGAAACCTATTCCCGCAACGTCGGCGCGGTGAACCGTTGGGGTGGCGAGGCGCAATTGGGTGTGGAGTTCACCGAGCACTTCTCGTTGATCAGCACCGCTGCGTTCAACGATAGCGAAGTGCAAGAAAATCTGCCGGGCACGACGCTGGGTTCGTTCTTCGCGACGGCAGGCAAGCAAGTTGTCGAGACGCCGGAATGGACGTTCACCAACCGCTTCGAATACGACGGTGGCGACTTCCAACTCGGTCTGCAGCAACGCTTCGTCGGCGATCGCTGGCGTACGGACATCAACGATCTGAAAGCGCCGGAATACACGGTGTTCGATTTCGATGCGAACTGGGACATTCTGGAAAACACGTCGTTGCGGTTCAACGTCGTGAACCTTTTCGACCAGGACTACATCGGTTCAATGAGCACCGCGAACACCGGCACGCCGACCTACAATATCGGCGCGCCGCGTACGATGTGGCTAACGGTGCGCACGCAGTTCTAATCTCTTCCCCCGAAGAGCAATTCTATGGAGCGACTCGAAAGGGTCGCTCCATTTTTTTTATGGGCGCAGAAGGCGTTCGTAGAAGCCGCCGAAGGAGCGATCGGGGGCGATGAGGTGGGTCTCGATGATCCAGAAGCGTTTGCGGCCCAGGTGATCTGGATCGGAGAGCTTGTCGGGGTTGTCTGGATAGATGCGCGTGTGTTCGCGTTCGCCGGGCCAGGTGAGGTGCGGGAATTCCCCGACGGTGTGGCCGGCGATCTTGCCGCCGAAGATGTAGCCGCGTTGCTCGGCGGCGCTGCATGCGAGGGCGTAGAGTTCAGCGCCGGTGATGTTGGGGTTCGCGTTGAAGTGCGCGCGCGTTGCTTCGAAGACTTCGGGGAGCGCGGCGATGAGTGCGTGGTGCGCGGGATTGTTTCCGATCGCGTAGGTTTGGCCGATATCGGCTTCCCATGCCTCAAAGACTGGGCCGAGATCGAGATAGATGGTGTCGTTGTCGCCGATTGTGCGCTCGTCGGGGTTGTCGGCGAAGACGCAGAGTGTGTTGGCGCCGGTGCGCACGAGGCGTTTGTGCCAGTGGCGGGTGACGCCGAAGTCGCGCTCGGCAAGGGCGGCGATGTCTGCGTCGACTTCGCTTTCGCGGCGGCCGGGTTGAACGAAGCCGGCAGCTTCAATGGCGGCGAGCATTTCCAAAGCGCGCTCTTCGGCGGCGATAAGGTTGGCCAATCTGGCTTCGTCGGTATCGGCCATCGCAGGCACGCTAGAGGAGCGCGCCGCGCCATGCCAGCCATTCCTGGCTTGCGGCCAAAGGCGCCGTTGTGGCGGCGAGTACTGCATGCGAGCAGATTGGTGTGTCGACCATCAAGCCTCGCGAACTGCCTGAGGGCGCTTTGCTCCAGAGATACGTCGCCAAAGGCGCGTACACGGATTGCTTTGCGACGGATGTTACGAGCAGCGTTTCGTTGGCGGCGTTTGTTGAGGCGTTTTACACGAGCGCGGCGTTCAAGTGTGAACGCTTCGTGCTGACTTGGGTGGTTGCGAAGCCTTCGAGCGATGACGATGCGCGGTTCAATTGGCGCGCGGCGAGACTGAGAAGTTCGCGGCGTGGACGGTTGAAGCGCGGGCGGCGGATCAGTTGCTGGTTTGCGATTATTTGAGCCGCACACGGTCTTGGCTGATGGTTGAGCCGATCGAGGGCGGGGGCACGCGTTTGTATTTTGGCACGGCGGTTGTGCCGGTTGGGATTGGATCGGGACGCGCACGGCTTGGGTTTCCGTTCAACGCGCTGCTGCCGTTTCACAAGCTCTATGCGCGTGCGTTGCTGGGCGCGGCGCGGGGGCGGGTGGTGAAGGTGCTGGGTACGTAGGACGCAAGAGTCCAGTTGTCGTCGTTAGCCTCTCCTCCGCGTTGCTACGGTCTGATCAAATATTTCTCGCCAGTGCGCTTTGCATTGAAGGCTGCGAGTACAGATGGATCGAGGGCCTCAGCGAGCGAGATTTGGTGGCTATAGTGGCTCTTGAATGTCGTCGTCAGTTCATCGACCACGCGCTTGCGCATGCGCGCCACGACCTCGGGTCCAGCTTTGGCCATGAACGGAGTTAGCAAGAAGCCGGACAGCGACCATGAGAGGCCAAAGCTGCGTGTGAGCGAAGTCGGGCTCAAATCGAGGCCGCCGTAGATGTACACTTGCTTGAAAGTGTCGGAGCCATAGCGGCTGTACGTGGTCATGCGCTTAGTCGCCGCCGCCTCCATGGCTCCAAGGATTTGACCCGCGAGCTTGCCTCCACCGATGGCGTCGAAACCAAGTGTGGCGCCGGTTTCCGTCAACGCCGAGATCAAGTCGTCAACGAACGAGTCCGATGTTGAGTCGAGCACGTAATTTGCTCCGATGCCCTTCAAGAGCGCCACCTGTTCGGCGCTACGTACGATGTTGACCAACGGAATGGAGTCCTTCGCGCAGATCTTCACCAACATCTGCCCCAGGTTGGACGCTGCGGCGGTGTGCACCAGCGCTGAATGTCCCTCACGGCGCATGACCTCGGTGAATGCGAGCGCAGTAAGCGGATTGACGAAGCAGGAGGCGCCATCCGCAGGATCGACGCCAGCGGGGAGCTCCATGCACATCGCTGCAGGCAGGCAGCGGTATTGCGCGTACATACCGCCGCCGAGCAGCGCGACAGTCTTGCCAAGCAGCGCTTGCGCCTCTGGTGCGGCGCCCGCCTTCACGACTGTGCCACAGCCTTCATTGCCAATCGGCATCGCCTCGCCGACCCGACCCGCCATTGCACGCATGCCAGCTGGCGGAATGTCAGCGACAATGGCGGGCAGCCCATCGCGCAGAGACGCGCGTGCCGTGCGCACGTCAGCGGCGCCGACCAAGAGTCCGAGATCGGAAGGATTGATCGGCGTCGCCAGCACCTTGACCAGAACTTCGTGGTCGCGCGGCTGCGGCATAGGCAGGCGTGCCAGCGATATCTCAAGCTCGCCGACCTCCTTCACGAGCGTCAGCATGGTCAGGTTGTCTGCAGGCAGTTCGGTCATAGCTGCGCTCCGAGTTGGGGTGCGCAACGGCTAACTGAAGAAACGAAGTCTCACAACACTCGCGACCCACTGTTCGTTCACCGACTCCTCCTGCTGTGGCCAGTTTTCGCCGATAACCGACGCTTGATGACCTTCAGCCATCGGTTTGACCCCGGAAGACCGGCAGCATGCCGCTTAGGCGGGCGGCACTTATGGCTGATGCCATCACCTCATCGCAAAAAACCACATCTGGTTCGAAGATAGGGCGAAACACGTGACAGCCTTCGATGACAGCAGCCTTGAAGACCGTGTCCTCACCTAGGCTGTAGGACACGCTGCGCATCGGCTCGCCCGAAATTAAGCTCGGATGGGTCGTTGCGGAAATATTGGAACGCTGCTCATCAACGGGATCAAGGAAACGCACGACGTCACCGATCCAATATTGCGGCCCCTCGTGCCCGTCGTGCAAACGAGTGTTCGTGCGCACAAACTCAAATCCGCCAGGATCAACACCTTCCACTGTGGTCTTAGCAGCATCGGAGAGGAGCCAAAGACCTCGGTTTAGATACAAGCAGTCGACAAACGGAAATGACTCCATCGACGTCTCAAAGACGAGGGTCGGCAACTCCAAACCCGCAGGAAATCCAGAGCCAACGCCATAGGTCTCATTGCCCGGATTGGGCCGATCTCCGGGGGGCAATGCATTCCGCCAGTAGCGATGAACGCTCGGCTCTCTGGTCGGCTGGTTGATCCAAGTTGGAAACTGACGCTCGTCGGTAACAGCGTCGGTTATGGCCCAAGAGTAGATGCGCATCGCCGCCCTCGCCTAACACTACATCCATGTGGCGGCTGGACCAATCGCAACGTCCGCAATTGGCCAATAGCGGACATCAACCCAAACAAAAACGGCGGAGCTTGCGCTCCGCCGTTTCCGTTTAGCTGACTGCTGAGTGGCTGGATTAGAAATCCATGCCGCCCATGCCGCCCATGCCGCCGCCTGGCATGCCGCCGCCGCCGGATTCTTTCTTCGGGGCTTCGGCGATCGAGGCTTCTGTCGTGATGATGAGGCCAGCGACCGAGGCTGCGTCTTGCAGCGCCGTGCGCACAACCTTCACCGGATCGATGATGCCGGCTTTGACCATGTCGACGTATTCTTCGGTTTGGGCGTTGAAGCCGTAATTGTCGTCCTTGTTCTCGCGCAGTTTGCCGACAACGATCGAGCCTTCAACACCGGCGTTTTCCACGATCTGACGGATCGGGGCTTCCAGCGCCTTCTTGATGATGCCGATGCCGACATTCTGGTCTTCGTTGTCGCCCTTGATGTTGAGCTTGAACGCAGCCCGGAGGAGCGCCGTGCCGCCGCCGGGGACGATGCCTTCTTCCACCGCAGCGCGGGTGGCGTTCAGCGCGTCATCAACGCGGTCCTTGCGTTCCTTCACTTCGACTTCCGTCGCGCCGCCGACCTTGATCACCGCAACACCGCCG
>JAPLOL010000054.1 GCA_026400735.1 Alphaproteobacteria bacterium
CGATGATCAAGGCCGCCACGCAGAACGGCTGGCTCGACGAGAACCGCGCCATCTTGGAAAGCCTCACCGCCTTCAAACGCGCCGGCGCTGACGGTATCATCACGTACTTCGCGCCTAAGGCCGCCGAACTCCTCGGCGCCTAATGCGCTACCTCCTCGAAGCCGCCCGTCCGATCCTGATCGATCTTCTATCGACGATCGTTTTCTTCATTCTGCTTTGGACGACACACGACTTCACTCTCGCGACCGCACTCGGCATTGCCGCGGGCGTCATCGAAGTCACGATCCGCCTCATCCGCAAAAAGCCCGTTGGCGTAATCACGTGGATGAGCCTCGGCCTGGTTGTGCTGATGGGCAGCGCCAGCATCTTCACGCACAATCCACTGTTCGTGATGCTGAAGCCGACGATTGCCTACAGCCTCGTCGGCGCCGCCATGCTGAAGCGGGGCTGGATGCACGATTACTTGCCTGAGATCGCCAAGCCCAATCTCACACCGGACGATCTCGCACCTTGGGGCTATGCTTGGTCAGGCCTGATGTTCTTCAGCGCCGCGCTCAACATCGCGCTCGCCCTAACGCTGGATCCAATCGCTTGGAGCGCCACGCTTTCCATCTTTGGATTGGCAAGCAAGATCGTGCTCTTCGCGATCACATATGTCGCGATCCGCGCCAAGGTCATCCGCGCCCGCAACGCAACGCCGCCGCAAGAGGCTGTCGCTACGCCGCCCGCTGCATAGAAGCTTTGCCAACCGCCTGACGCACGCCTTCAGCGATCTCTTCGCGCCGCGCCGCTTGATCAGCGCCAAGCGAAACCAGCTTCACAACGCCGTTCACGCAAACTTCCAACGAAGCCCGCACAGCCTCGACGCGAAGGCCCTTCGCCGACGAAAGCTGCAAGGCAAACGCAGCGCACGCTCGCATCAGCGGCCCGTCGCCAGAATTCACGGCGTACGCCTGCACCTGACGCAAAGCCAATTCGCAACCTTCGAGCTTGTTCGCATCCACCGCATACGCGGCAGCCGCGGCGACCAATGCTTCCACCACGGTCTGAACCGTTTTCGGATCAACCGGCGCCGCGGTGTCATCAACCTTGCGGCGCTTCTTTGGCGCGCCGGCGGTGACGATACCAGCGCGGCGGCACGGGCCCACATAGCCTTCCGCGTCTATGAACTCGCGCGGCTTGCCCAAAACTTTAGTGATCGTGGCCATCAGCACTTTCGCCGAGATCGGCTTACCGATGAGCGCGTTGGCTCCCGCGTGGCGGCATTGCTCAGCCATCGCAAGCGAGAATGCGCCGGACGTCACGAAGATCGCCTGGCGACGGCCCGGCAGCTTATGGTTGCGGCGATACAAGCGCGTCCACGCCGCGCCATCGAGCGGCGCCATTTCAAACGAAGCGATAACCACGTTCGCGTTGTAGACTTCGAGCAAGTCCATCGCCGCGTTCTGATCGGTCACAACCTTGACCTTATCGACGCCGGCGTTGCGAAGCAGATCGAGAATGATCTGCCCCTCATACTTGTTGGGCTCAACGACGAGCACAGTCCAGTTTCTGAAGTCCAAGGCCCAACGCTCCACCAGGCGAAGTGCGGAAAGTACACGACATGCTTTAAGAGACCTTGAACCCCGCACGTAACGTCAACTACAAATTCAGGTGCAGCATTAACCACGGTGCCCGGCGCGAGTGGGAGAAAACATGAAGCTGAATGTACACACGTCGGTGCTGGCGGCGCTCGCGCCACTCGCGCTCATCACAACAGCCGCCGCCGAGACAACACTCACCGGACCAAGCGCAGGCTACACATTCTTCAATCGCCCCGGCGCCACCATCGAAGATCACAACACCGCCGTGCTGGGCTGCCACGAACTTGTTCAGGACGTTCGCGTTAATCGCCGCTCAACCACAACTTCGGGGCCCGCAGGCGGATGGGGCATCGCGACCGCCGCTACGGTCGACGCCATCGCCAACGTCACCGCAAGCCGCCGCACCTACACAGCGGGTGTTGAGAACTGCATGGTCGTACGCGGCTGGCGCGTTGTCCGCATGGCGCAACCCGCTGGCGTCGCACTCGACGCTCAACCCGCAGCGGCCATTCGCGAACACCTCAGCATGCAGGTTGGAGCCGAGACACCGCAAGGCGAGGTCGTTCGAACATTCAACAACGACATGATGATCGCAGGCACTGTTTGGAGTGGGCGCCCGCAAGACCTCGACATCGTCTCGCTGAGCATTCAGGCCACAGCGCTTCCCCGCGCGAACCGCGATGATGACGACGTCGCTCTGCCGCGCCAGCCCCGCACCGCGCAAGAACCGCTCTCACGTCGCCCGCGCGGCGCCGCGCGCTTTCGCTGCGGTTCGAACGCATCGGCCCAGACCCGTCGCAACCGGCGTGGGTCTCAGATGGCCTGCCTTCGGGTTTCGAAGTGACGATGTCCGGCGATCATCAAACCCACATCGTCCAGGTCCCGCCCGGACGTTGGCGTGTCACCTCGATCACACAAACCAGTGGCTTCGACTACGCCGTCTACATCACTGATTTTTGCCTCGGTGCGCCAAGCTTCGAAGTGCGCGCCGGCGAAGCCGTTTACGCCGGCTCGTTCACGCAGCGCGGCGCCTTCGGTCCGGACATGGACCTGACGGCGGCTCAAGCTGATCTCGCTGAAGTCCCCGCGATCGCCAGCCGCCTGCGCGCTGCGTCTTATATCAACGGCGCGACCTATCCATGCGGCGGCACCTACATATACGCACTTGAAGTCCCGGGCGCGCCTTTCAGCGAAGACTACGCGTACGGTTCAAACTATGGCGCACAGCCCGAGGCGTTGGTGGTGTCCGATCCAATCATCGAACAACCGAGTGCCGAGCAGCCATCGACGCCCTAGCGCCTTGGCTTTTCCAAGCGCGCAATCAGGCTTGAGGTATCCCAGCGCTTGCCGCCCATGTTCTGCACGTCGGCGTAATAGCTATCGACCAGCTCTGTGAGATCAAGCTTAGCGCCGTTGCGCTCGGCCTCTTCCAGCACGAGCCCGAGATCCTTGCGCATCCAATCTACAGCAAAGCCAAAATCGAAGCGCCCCTCGTTCATTGTCTTCCAGCGATTTTCCATCTGCCAACTTCGCGCCGCGCCCTTGGAAATCGCCGCGATCACCTTTTCAACATCGAGATCCGCGCGCTTAGCAAAATGCAAACCTTCCGCGAGCCCCTGCACCACGCCCGCGATACAGATTTGGTTCACCATCTTTGCCAACTGCCCCGAGCCCGCAGGTCCGATGAGCGTCATGTTCGCTGCGTACGCCGCCATGACAGGCTGAGCTTCCGCGAACCACGACGGTTCGCCGCCCGCCATCACCGTAAGTTTGCCTGCCTCGGCGCCAGCCTGACCGCCAGACACCGGCGCGTCGAGAAATCCCAAACCGCGCGCCTCGGCCTTCGCTGCAAGCTCGCGCGCGATCTCCGCAGACGCCGTCGTATGATCCACGAAAATCGAACCTTTGCGCATTGTCGACGACGCGGCATCGAAGACTTCACGCAAATCGCGATCATTGCCGACGCACGAGAACACGATGTCCGCGCCCTCCGCCGCAGTCGCGACCGAGCTATAGGTCCGACCCTTATGCTTCTGCGCCCAATTGCGCGCCTTCTCTTCGGTACGATTGTAAACTGCAACATCGTGACCGGCCCGCGCCAAGTGGCCGGCCATCGGCCCACCCATAACGCCCAGCCCGATAAAAGCTGCCTTCGCCATTCGTCTTTGCTCCCGAGTCAATCAGCGGAGCCGGCGATCTCGCCGTAGCCGCCGCGGAAAAATGTCAGCGCTGCGCCATCGCGAACACGCACGTCCAGCACTTCGCCGATGATGATCAGATGATCGCCTGCCTGGACTCTATCGTGGGTACGGCACGCCAGTTGCGCCAGCCCGCCGCGCAGAACGTTCACACCTGCGAGCGCCTCGGCTTCTCCGCCGCGCAAATCCTGCGTCGCCGCCTGCGCAAACCGCCGCGCCGTCGCTTCGGCGTCTGCGCCGAGCACCGTCACGCCCCAGGTGTCGGCTTCGGCAAATGGCGCGTATCGCGCCGAGCGCGCCCCAAGGCACCACAACAGCAAACGCGGCGTAAGCGACACCGAGGTCAGCGAGTTCACGGTCATCCCCGACCATGCGCCCGCGCCGTCAGCCGCGGTCACCACGGTAACGCCTGTGGTGAAAGCGCCCATCGCGCGCCGGTATGCCTGTTCGGGGTCGATCTCCACACCTGCTCCAGATTTGTTCAACGCGATCTTAACGCTGTTCGGCCAATGGTTCGCCCACACAGCCAGAACGGTTGGACTATGACTGCTGCGACCAATCAACGCCCCATCATTATCAAGAAAATCAAGAAGGTCGTTGGTGGCGGGCACCACGGCGGCGCGTGGAAGGTCGCCTACGCCGACTTCGTCACGGCCATGATGGCGTTCTTCCTGCTGATGTGGCTGATCAACACGACGAGCCCGGAGCAGCGAAGGGGTATTGCCGAGTTCTTTGCCCCTGCCAGCGTCAGCCGGGTTTCCTCCGGCGCCGGCGGTTTGCTTGAGGGCACGAGCTTCGCTGAGGAAGGCGTCCGCCACGGCCATTCTGCGCCCGTCGCTGCGGCGTCGGAACCCCAATACACATCAAACGCCGACGACCAGAACGAAGCCCAGGAGAACACCTCCGCCGGCGGCGAAAACAACCCCAACCAGGACAGCCTCACGCGCGCCCGCACCTTGCGCGAGACAGCTGAATTCTCACGCGCCGAAATCGCCATCCGCCAGGCCATGCAAGACATGCCCGACGTCGCCGAACTCTCGCGCAACGTCATCGTCGAACAGACTCCCGAAGGCCTTCGTATCCAGATTGTCGATCAGGAAGGCCGCTCGATGTTCAACTCGGGCGACGCACAGCCAAACGATCGCGCGCGCCGCCTCCTAGTCGCGATTTCCACCGTCATCGCGCAATTGCCGAACCGTCTCACCATCTCTGGCCACACGGACGGCTCAGCCCCCGGCGGCCGTTACGCATCGAACTTCGAACTCTCGTCTGCGCGCGCCAACGAAGCGCGCCGCATCCTTCAAGGCCAGGGCATTCCGGCGGAGCGCATCTACGAAGTCGCCGGCCGCGCCGATAGCGAGCCGCTCTTTGCCGACGATCCGACCCTGCCGGGCAACCGCCGCATCGCCATCACGCTGCTGCGCGAAGCCCCACCGCTGCCTGCCGATCACGATCTCTAAGCGCGCCAACGTGGCGAGAAATTCGGCTGACACGGGGATGGCTACCCGTCCGGCGCACGCACGCCCTTGATAAACTAACAGACCTGTTAGACTGCCAAGCGCGGACTCACTTATCCGCGGCGGAACCAAATGACCCACCACGGCGGCCACGAAGCTTTCCGGATGTTCGCGATGCGAGCGGCCGTTTTGGCGTGCTCGGCCGTTGGCGCATTCTGGCTCTTCTATTGTTTCGACTTCCTCGTACACGCCGCCATCTCCGGTAAAGGCGACGCGGGCGCAAATCCCTTTGTCGGCTTCTTCACCTTCGATCCGGCGAGCGTAAACAACCCGGTGTCGGCGTTGACCGGCATCAACGCGGCGGTCTTCGGCATCGTCATCACTGTCTGCAGCATCATCGTGCAGCTGACGGCAGATCGCTACACGGGCGTCGCAGGTCTCTTCCTGCGCGACCGCACCAACATGATGGTCGCCGGCTATTACGTCATCACGTGCGTTTTGAGCCTGTGGCTCTCAGCCTCGCTGCAGCCGGACTACATTCCGCTGATCACAGTTGTACTGGCGCTCTCGCTCACCACCGGCGGCGTCGTGCTGATGGTGCCGTACTTCGCTTACGTGTTCTGGTTTCTTGAGCCGCAAAACCTCATCGACCGCATCCGCCGCGGCGCTCTCGATATCGCCGGCAAAGGCGCGCTCGAGACCGAGGCTGCGTCCTCAGGCGAAGCACAAGCGCAAATCATCGACGCGCTCGAAGAACTCACCGACATCACCAGCAATTCAATTTCCGGAAAAGACAAAATCATTGCGAGCGCCGCCGTCGATGCGTTGCGCGATATGGCCATCGAGTACATCCGCGTGAAACCGCAGGCCGCGCCAATCTGGTTCAATGTCGGCCCGAACATCCGCCTAAACCCAGATTTCGTCGCGATGGACCCAGAATCTCTGCGCGACCTCGAGCAGCGACACAGTTGGGTTGAATGGAAGATTTTGCGCCAATATCTCAGCATCTACAACGAAGCGCTCGGCCCGATGCGCGACATCAATTATCTGATCGCCATCGACACGCGCTACATCGCTGAAGCCGCCGCCAAGGCAAACGACGAGCAGCTGATCCAACTGGTGCTGCGCTTCCTCAATTCGTTCGTGCGCTCAACGCTCAACGCTCGTGACGTCCGCACGACCTACAACGTAATGAACCAGTACCGGAAGCTCGGCGAATTCATGTTGCTGGAGGGCCACCATGAAGCGGCGCTCGAATGTGTTCGCCACCTCAAGTATTACGGCCTTGTCGCCTTCGACATGGATTTGCACTTCGTGACCGAAACCGTGGCGCACGACATGTCGACGTTGGCGCAGCTCGCCAACCAAGTCGGTTCACCGGTCGAGAAAACCATCCTCGCCGAATTCCTGGAACTCGACCGCCCACCTTTCGTGCGCGCCCAGGACAAGGCGTTGCTCGGCGTGCGCAAGGCACAAGTGAAGCTCGCTGCCTACTACATCCTCACCGAGCAACAGGAACGCGCGCGCGCCATCGCCGACGACATGCGTGGCGAGCCCATGGATCGCTTGCGCACCATTCGCCGTCAGCTCGAGAATGTCGCAAACAAAGACTTCTGGGAAATCACCGATCGCGGCCGGAACTTCGAATATATGCCGCCCAAACAGCGCGCGTGTCTGGCCGCTTATTTCGAGTGGCTTGACGTCGAGGACGCGCCGCCGGAGCCAAAGCCCAGCATCGAGCCTGCGCCGGAAGAACCAACGCTCTCGAAACATGACTAGGACCGCGGGGGTTCTAGAACCGCAACTCCGCGCGCTGGCCATTGCGCTCAACCGCAATCACCCACGTCGTCGCTTGCGACATCGCGCGATCGAGTTGCGCGGCGTCACGAATGTTCTGGCCGTTGACCTGATCGATAATGTCGCCCGGCCGGAAGCCAATGCGCGCTGCCACGCCGCGCGTATCCAAAGCTTGAATGAACACACCGTCGGCGAAGGGATCGAGCCCCGAAGCTTCGGCTGTCGCGGGCGTCAACGTCACGACACGCGCTCCCGAGAGGGGATGACGTCCCGAAAGCTCGCGCGGGTCCGGTGATCCGCCCGGAGGCGCTTCTGCATTGGCGGTCAGCGTCATCTGACGCCCATTGCGCAATACGACCAGCGGCACACGCGCACCGGGCCGTTGCGTCGCGAACTGATAGCGCACGCCACCTTCATCGCGCACATCGGCGCCGCCGACAGAGAGGATCACATCGCCACTGCGCAAACCGGCTCGCTCCCCGGCAGAGCGTGGATAGAGCTCTGAAACCATCACGCCCTCTGGCCGCGGAAGCCCAAGCGCGCGCGCCTGTTCTTGCGTCACGGCGGCAAGGCGCGCACCGAGCCAAGGCCGTACAACCGTGCCGCCACCTGAAACCGCAGATTCCACCACGCGCCTCACCATCTCGGACGGAATCGCAAAGCCGATCCCGTTCGAAGCGCCGCTCTCGGAAAAGATCGCGCTATTGATGCCCACCAGCGAGCCATTCATGTCGACCAGCGCGCCGCCCGAATTGCCCCGATTGATGGCCGCATCCGTCTGAATGAAGAACGCATAATCCGATATGCCGACGTCGGTGCGCGCCAACGCCGAAATGATGCCGCTCGTGACTGTCTGCTCAAGGCCATACGGGTTGCCGATCGCCAACACCAAATCACCGACCTGCAGATCGTGTTGCGTGTCCGCGAACGGCAACGTCGGCAGGCGCTCGCTGCCCGCACGAATGCGAAGAACCGCGAGATCGACGCGCTGATCGGCGAGCACCAACTCGGCGTCAAACTCACGCCGGTCGGCCAGCACAACCTTCAACGATTGAGCCCCCTCGATGACGTGGTTGTTCGTGACGATGATCCCGTCTTCGCGAACGATCACGCCGGAGCCCAGGGAGTTTTCGACGCGCGGCGCACTAAAGCGCCCAAAGAATGGATCGCGCCCCATCGAGCGCACAACGCGCTGCGCGTAAACGTTCACGACAGCCGGCCCAGCCCGCGCGGCTACCGGCGCGAACGAGAGTTGTACTTCACCACGGCTGTTCGGCGCCGCGCGCACGAGCGGCGTCGCCTGCGCGAGTTGCAAATAGGGATCGCCTTCGCGGTGCTCCTGGGGGGGCTCTTCGCGCTGAGGCGACAATGGCGAAATCGGTGATATCGCCAGCGCGCCCCCCGCAAAGCCGGCGATAAGCGCCACGAATGGCGAGGCCTTCAACAAGGTTGTGCGCGTAATCTTCATCTCGTGCCTCGCCCAAATCAGCGGCTCCGACTTGGCTCCGGGACTGGGCAAAAACGTGGCATTCGCTGGATGGGAGAGTGTCGCGCCCTGCTGGTGGCCTCGCTAAATCCGCCGCTCGTCGATTTGCGCCCCCAGAGCGCCCAACAGCGCGCGCCAGTGCTCGGCCTGCCGGATCTGGAAGACTCCCAGCGGAAATCCGTGGCGAGCCAAATGCTCCTGCGGAATCCTATCCCAACCGCGGTGTTCGACGGTAACCCGCGTCTCATCGCCCAAAGCCTCAAAGCGGACCTCCACATAGGTCGTTTGATCTGTCGCGAACGTACCCTGGCGCCATGTAAAGGCCAGCCGCTCACCTGGTGCCCAAGCCGTAATGCGGCCGATCTCGAACGATTTGCCGCTGGGCAGGTCCGTCAGCAGTTTTCCGTCTTCGCCCGGCTCGAACCGCAACACGCCGTCGCCGCGGGGCGTGATCTGGAAAAGCCCGTTTGGCTTCCACCACGCAGCGATCTCCTGCGTAAACACATCGAACGCCTCTTGCGGCGTTGCCTTCACACGCAGCGAGACGATGACCGCGCTCACTTACGCTTCTTCTCCACATGCGCCTTGAAGGACGCGAGCTGGTCAGCCCACATCCGCTCGGTGTCGGCGAGCCACTTCTTCAGGTCCGCCATGGCGCCATCCTTCAGCGTGTAGATGCGCACGCGCGCATCGAACTCTGGGTGCGTCTCTTCGACGAGCCCGCTCTGCTTCAGTTCGCGCAGATGCCGGCTCATCGCGGGCGCTGGCAAACCTAAAGCCTCCGCGAGTTCGCCAGCACGACGCGGACGTTGCCCAAGCAGCTCAACCGCACGTCGCCGATGCGGATCGGCAAGCGCGGCGAAGGTCTGATCGATGTTCCGCTTTGTGCTCACAGGCGAGTCTGCGTCCGCACGCCGCCGCCCATGGCTTTATCCCACTCAGCGGGCGTCATCTCTTGGACAGTGACGCCAAAAGTCCAGATGTGGCCCTCGGCGTCGCGGGCGCGGTAGGTGCGGTCGCCGTAAAACTGGGTGTCCGGCTCTTGCATGATCTCCGCACCGGCCTTGCGCGCATGCTCGCAATGGGCGTCGATGTCCGCCCCCCGTTCGAGTTGCACATGCACCGTTTGCGTATTCTTGCCGCCGATCGATTTGGGGCTCTTGTGATCGACGCTCCATTCGTTGCCGATCATCACGACGCTATCGCCGTACTTCATCTCGGAGTGAGCGATGTTGTCGTTCTCATCCAAGATGACCATGAGCGGCTCGAACCCGAACGCCTCTTCCAGCCAGCGGAACGCCGATTTTGGATCGACGTAGCAAACTGCGCTTGAGAGCCCTTTCGGGCGGTAGAAATCAGACATGGCGATCTCCTGCTCGTTTCGCTAATATTTCTATTTTGCGGCAACTATTGAGTCAAGACGAAATGCCGACGTTTGCCGAGCCGTAATCTCAGCGAGTCAACGCGGCGCTGGTGTCGGCCGGATCGCCCTGGTTCGCCTCGGGCGTGATGCCGATCAGCCGTGTCAGGAGTGGATACACCGACACGTTCTCAAACGTTGGCAGCGTCGCGCCGTGGCGGAACGCCGGGCCATTTGCGATGAACACAGCGGCCATCTCGGGCGCTTGCGGGTCCCAGCCGTGGCCACCAAGCGCAGGCGTTGCGTATTGCGCGAGTTGCGTGCTGCGATAGCGCCAACCAATGTCCGCGAGGCACACGATCGCCGGAACGCGGCGGTGTTCGCTGTAGTCGAAGCGTGCTGGCAGTTCCGACTTGCGCCAACATTCGCCGTGCTCGCTCCGGCCGACGAGCGCTTGCTCGACAGCGGCCTCTTGCCCGGCCAGCGGTTGGATTGCAGCAAACTGACCGTCCCACAGCACATGTGCGTGTTGCGGCGTGATGCGCGGATCAAGTTCGATGATCGCGTCTGCGGCTTGTGACGCCATGCCGTGGTCGGCGACAATGACAAAGTTCACGCGACCGGCATATCCACGTGCATCGAGACCAGCGACGAGGCGGCCGATTGCGGCATCGACCTCAGCGATAGCGGCATTCGTCTCTAAAGCATCTGGTCCGAAGCGGTGACCCGCAGTGTCAACGAGATCGAAGTAGAGCGTAAAGAAGCGCGGACGCTCAGCTTCCGGCAGATCAAGCCAAGAGAGCAGCACGTCAGTGCGCGCGAACCCCGGGAGCGATTGATCGAAGTTGCGGAAGCGCGACGGACGCTGGCCGTGAATTTCGTATTCGCTGCCGGGCCAAAACATCGTCCCGGTGCGTACGCCTTGGCGCTCGGCCGTCACCCAGATCGGCGTGCCATCGGCCCACCAGATTTCGTCGGACGCAACGTTGCGATCTTGAAGCGTGAACACGACGCCAGGACGCTGCGGATCTTCCATGCGGTTGTTCACGAGGCCGTGGCGGCCCGGATGGAGCCCCGTCACCAGCGTGTAGTGGTTGGGAAACGTCACGGACGGAAAGCTCGGCCGCATCGAAGCGCGCACGCCGTCTGCCGCGAGCTGCGAGAGCGCCGGCGTTATGCCGCGGTCGAGATAGTCGGGGCGGAAGCCGTCGAGCGAGATCAGGATCGTGATCGGCTCGCCTTCAGCCAGCGCAGGGCCAGATGCATCGCTTGTGGCGCATGCGGCCAACAGAAGAGCGGAAAACCCTGCAACGAAAAAGCGGCGCCAGTTCATGGCGCCGCTCTATTCGTTAGATGTGACACGCGTACGAAGCGATCAGTTGTCGGTGTAGATCGCTTCCGGGCGCGGACCGCTGTCCTTGCCGAGCGCTTCTTCGTCGCGATCCACAAATTCGATCACCGCGAGGGGCGCGTTGTCGCCATACCGGAAGCCAGCCTTCAGCACGCGTGTGTAACCGCCAGCGCGGGTCTTGTAGCGCGGCGCGAGCGTTTCGAAGAGCTTCTTGGTTTGGGTCTCATCGCGCATGCGGGAGAGCACCAAGCGACGCGCGCCCAGATCGCCCTTCTTCGCCAGCGTGATCAGACGCTCGACGACCGGGCGGAGCGCCTTGGCCTTCGGCAGCGTGGTCACGATTTGCTCGTGCTTCACCAGGGCGGCCGCCATGTTGGCGAACATCGCCTGACGGTGGCTGGCCGTGCGGTTGAGCTTCTTGTGTCCTGAACCGTGACGCATCGTATTTCCCTACCGGGCTAACCGCCCGGCTCTCCGTTAGATTTGGTCTTCGTACTTCTTGGCGAGATCTTCGATGTTGTCCGGCGGCCAGTTCTCGACCGCCATACCCAGATGGAGACCCATCGAGGCGAGGACTTCTTTGATCTCGTTGAGCGACTTGCGGCCGAAGTTCGGGGTGCGAAGCATTTCGCCTTCCGACCTTTGGATCAGGTCGCCGATGTAAACGATGTTGTCGTTCTTCAAGCAATTCGCCGAACGAACGCTGAGTTCGAGTTCGTCGACCTTCTTCAGCAGAGCCGGGTTGAACGGGAGATCTGGCTTGTCGCCGCCTTCCTTCTTCTGCTTCGGCTCTTCGAAAGTGATGAACACTTGCAGCTGGTCCTGCAGGATGCGCGCGGCGTACGCGATCGCATCTTCCGGACGCACAGCGCCGTTGGTTTCAACTTCGATGATCAGCTTGTCGTAATCGAGAACCTGACCTTCGCGGGTGTTCTCGACGCGATAGGCGACGCGGCGAACCGGCGAGTAGATCGAGTCGATGGCGATGAGGCCAATCGGTGCATCGTCTGGACGATTTTGTTCGGCCGGGACGTAGCCCTTGCCGTTGTTGATCGTCAGTTCCATGCGCAGGTTTGCGCCCTCGTCCAGCGTGCAGATCACGTGGTCGGGGTTCAGGATTTCCATGTCGGAAACCGTCTGAATATCGCTGGCCTTCACTTCGCCTGGGCCGGTCTTCGTCAGCATGACGCGCTTCGGACCTTCGCCGCGCATCCGGATCGCGACCTGCTTCAGGTTCAGCACTATATCGGTGACGTCTTCACGCACGCCTTGGATCGAGCTGAACTCGTGAACGACGCCGTCGATCTGCACCGACGTAATCGCCGCGCCTTGCAGCGACGAGAGCAGCACGCGGCGCAGCGCATTGCCCAGCGTGAGGCCAAAGCCCCGCTCCAGCGGTTCCGCGATCAAAGTGCCACGCTTGGACGCGTCGTACGCGTGCTCAATGACGGGCTTCTTCGGACGGATCAGTTCAAGCCAATTCTTTTCGATCGACATTCATCGCTCTCAAATCAAACAGCGCAGCGGAAAGGCGCGCGCCAGTGCAGTATTCCGTTTAGACGCGGCGGCGCTTCGGCGGACGGCAGCCGTTGTGCGGGATCGGCGTCACGTCGCGGATCGACGTCACGGTAAAGCCAACGGCCTGCAGCGCACGCAGCGCACTTTCGCGGCCTGAGCCTGGACCAGACACATTCACTTCGAGCGTGCGCATGCCGTGCTCCATCGCCTTGCGGCCCGCATCTTCAGCGGCGACCTGCGCGGCGTACGGCGTCGACTTACGCGAGCCCTTGAAGCCCATCGTGCCCGAGCTCGACCAAGAGATCGTGTTGCCTTGCGCATCAGCGATCGTGATCATCGTGTTGTTGAACGATGCATTCACGTGCGCAACGCCCGTGACGATGTTCTTACGCTCACGCTTTTTAACGCGCGTGGATTCCTTAGCCATTGCGGCGTGTCCTTACTTCTTGGTCGCTTGTTTCTTACCGGCGATTGCCTTCGCCGGGCCTTTGCGCGTGCGCGCGTTCGTGTGCGTGCGTTGACCGCGAACCGGCAGGCCACGACGGTGACGCAGACCGCGATAGCAGCCGAGATCCATCAGGCGCTTGATGTTCGTCACGGTCTCGCGACGAAGATCGCCTTCAACCGTGTAGTCACGATCGATCGCTTCACGGATTTGGAGAATTTCAGCGTCCGTGAGCTCGCTCACGCGGCGCTCCGGCGCGATGCCGACCTTCTCAGTGATTTCTTTGGCGTAGTGTTGACCGATCCCGTGGATGTACTGCAGCGCGATAACCACGCGCTTCTGGGTCGGAATGTTTACGCCGGCGATACGAGCCATGAGGCCAATGCTCCAAAACGCAATAGACGCGGATGCCTCCCAGCCTCTTGGCCGGTGGACATCGCGCGTTGGGTGTTCGCGAAGTTGGCGGTTATAGCGGGGCGAAATGCCGCGTCAACCGGCGGAAACGCGATCCTGTTGCGGCGTTTCGGCCGCCTCGGAAGCATCAAATCGTGCGCGAGCGGCCTCGATACAAGGGGTGTGCTGGATGGCCCACTGGCCGAGCGCCGAAACTGGGACGAGCAGGTCGCGACCGAGCTCTGTGAGCGCGTAATCGACCCGCGGCGGCACCGTTGGGGTCACCGTTCGGCTGACGAGACCGTCCCTCTCGAGATTTCGAAGCGTGAGCGTCAGCATCCGCTGTGAGATCCCGTCGATTATTCTCTTGATTTCGTTGAATCTTCTGGAGCCCTCACCCAGCCGCTGAATGATCAGCACGCTCCATTTGTCGCCGATCCGGTTCAAAATGCCGCTTACAGCCCGGCAGTCGTGGGACTCGATGTCGGAGACACGGGTGTGACCTGGTGAGGCCGGTGTGCGTTCTTGAGCGGTTTTCATAGGCACTCATATAGCCCTAGTTACCAACCGTTACTAGGGGAATGAAAATGACCACTAAAGTCGCCGTCGTCGTGGGAAGCCTGCGCAAAGGCTCAGTGAACCGCGTGTTCGCCCAGGCGCTGGCCAAGGTTGCGCGCCCGAAGCTGGACCTCCAAATCGTCGAGATTGGAGATCTGCCGCTTTATGACCAGGACCTCGAGAGCGAACTCCCGGCCACCGTGCAACGCTTCAAGAGCCAGATTGAAGGCGCTGAAGCAGTGCTGTTCGTGACACCAGAATTCAACCGCACCTTCTCCGCAGCAATCAAAAACGCGATCGAATGGGGCTCACGTCCGTGGGGCAAGAACTCTTGGGCCGGCAAACCTGCCGCGATTGTCGGCGCAACGCTCGGCGCTGTCGGCACGGCCGCCGCACAATCACAACTGCGCTCAGTCGTGAGTGCGACAGGCGCGGCTCTCACCGTGCAGCCCGAAATCTATTTGAACTATCGCGAAGGCCTGATCGTCGACGGCGAGATCACTGACGCCGCATTCGTTGGCCTGCTCGAGGACTGGACGACGAAGTTCGCAGAATGGATCGCGCGCCTGCGTGCGCCAGCACTAACGTTCTAGCGCGCGTCGAGAGCGGTGGAGATGGATTTGGCCACATCCTCGATGTCGGCCATTCCATCAACGCCCCGCACCTTACCTTGCTCCTCGTAGTACGGAACGAGCGGCGCCGTTTGAGCCAGATATGCATCAAGGCGAACTTTGAAGCTCTCGGGATTGTCGTCCGCGCGTCCCTCTTCCGCGAAGCGCTTAGCGACGCGGTTCAGCAGCTTCTGCGAATCTACTTCAAGACGCACGACGCGGTCGATTTGCTTGCCATGCTTGGTGAGCATTGCATCGAGCGCTTTCGCTTGCGCGACGGTGCGCGGAAAGCCGTCGAAGATGAAACCCGGCGCTGACTTATTTTGCGCGAGCGCGTCTTCGATCAACGCAATGACGATGTCATCGGAAACAAGAGAACCGGAATCCATGATCGCGGCAACTTTGTTGCCAAGCTCTGATCCCGACTTACGCGCCGCGCGCAGCATGTCGCCGGTGGAGAGTTGAACGTAGCCGCGTTCGGCCGTGAGACGCTTCGCTTGCGTGCCTTTGCCGGCAGCCGGCGGGCCGAACAGGATCAGGTTCATTTCTTGACGATCCCGGCGCCTGAGCCACGCAGCTTCGAACGCTTGATCAAGCCTTCGTACTGGTGCGCGACGAGATGCGACTGGATCTGCGCCACAGTATCGAGCGTGACCGAGATGACGATCAAAATCGATGTACCTCCCAAATAGAAAGGCACGGCGTAATACGTGATCAACATTTCAGGCAGCAAACAGACCGCCGTGATGTAGGCCGCGCCAATAACCGTGAGACGCGTCAAAACGTAATCGAGATATTCGGCCGTTTTCTTACCGGGACGAATGCCGGGCATGAAGCCGCCATACTTGCGCAGGTTGTCGGCTGTTTCTTCCGGGTTGAAGACAATCGAGGTGTAAAAGAAGCAGAAGAAGATGATGCCAAGCGCATAGAGCGCCATGTGGCCCGGCTTCCCGTAGCCGATATAGCCTTGCAGGATGTTGACCCACTCGGGCGCATTGGCGCCCATGCCAGCGAAGCCGATCAGGGTCGTGGGCAGCATCAACAGAGATGATGCGAAGATTGGAGGGATAACGCCCGCCGTATTGATCTTGAGCGGCAGGAATGAGCTCTCGCCCATGAACATGCGATTGCCTTGCTGTCGCTTCGGATACTGGACCACAAGGCGACGCTGCGAGCGCTCGATGAACACGACGAAAAAAATCACCGCGAGCATGACTGCCGCAATCATGAAGAGGCCGAACGGGTTCACGTCACCGGTGCTCGCCAACGACAGCGATTGCATGATGATGCGAGGCAGATCGGCGACGATGCCGGCGAAAATGATGAGCGACACGCCGTTGCCGACACCGCGCGCGGTGATCTGCTCACCGAGCCACATCAAGAACATTGTCCCGCCGGTCAGCGTGATCACGGTTGAGGCCACGAAGAACCAGCCGGGATTCGTCACAACACCGGCGCTGCTCTGCAAGCCCACCGAGATGCCGTAAGACTGAACGACGGCGAGCAGCAGCGTCAGGTAACGCGTGTATTGATTGATCTGCTTGCGGCCGACTTCACCTTCCTTCTTCAGACGCTCCAGCGACGGAATAGACGTCGAGAGCAGTTGCATGATGATGGAAGACGAGATGTACGGCATCACGTTCAGTGCGAAGATCGCCATACGTTCGACGGCGCCGCCGGAGAACGTATTGAACATGCCGAGGATGCCACCGGACTGGCTTTGGAATGCGTTCGCAAACGCAGCCGGATCGACACCTGGGATCGGAACGAACGTACCGATGCGATAAACGATCAACGCGATGATCGTGAACCAAATACGCTTTTGAAGTTCGGTCGCTTTCGCGAACGCCGCAAAGTTGACGTTTGCGGCTAGTTGCTCTGCGGCTGATGCCATGTGGGCGCGCTGCTCCGAATGTTATCCGGCGAGGCCGGAAGAACTCCCCCGTCCGGAGAGCGAACCTTAGGCTGCTGCTTCTTCCGCCGCAGGCGGATTAAGCAGTGTCACCTTACCGCCGGCTTTTTCCACGGCGGCGATGGCCGCAGCAGAAGCGCCAGAAACGGTGATGTTCACTTTGGCTTTCAGCTCCCCGCGCGCAAGGAGGCGCACGCCGTCTTTCTTGCGGCGCAGCACACCGGCCTCGACCAGCGTGTCTTCGGTAATGTCGTTCTTGGCGTCGATCTTCTTGTTATCGATCGCGTTTTGAAGCGTCGTCAGGTTGATCCACTGATGCTTCTTGCTGTTCAGCGCGTTGAAGCCGCGCTTCGGCATGCGCATGTGCAGCGGCATCTGACCGCCTTCGAAACCATTGATCGAAACGCCGCGACGGGACTTCTGCCCCTTCACGCCGCGACCACCGGTCTTGCCCTTGCCAGAGCCGACGCCGCGTCCAACGCGCATCAGCTTCTTGGTTGAGCCAGGATTATCGGCCAGTTCGTTGAGTTTCATCGTACTTGCTCCGACGGCGAGGCCGTCTCTTTATTTTACTACTTCGACCAAGTGAGCGACTTTACGGATCATGCCTTGGATCGAAGGCGTGTCCTCAAGTTCGACGACTTGGTTGGCGCGCTTCAGGCCGAGGCCCAGAAGCGTGCTGCGTTGGTCGAATTCACGACGGATCGGGCTGCCGACGCGCTTCACCTTTACGGTGGCGCCGCTCTTGGCCTTCGCAGTTTTCTTCGCGGTCGCCATCTATCAACCCTCCGCCGGCACTTCGCCGAGGCTCGCGCCGTCCTTACGGCGGCCGACGAGATCGGCAACCTTCAGACCACGGCGGTTCGCAACTTGGCGCGGCGAGCTTTGTTCTTTCAGCGCGTCGATCGTGGCGCGCACCATGTTGTACGGGTTCGACGAACCCTTCGACTTGGCGACGACGTCCGAGACGCCCAACACTTCGAGCACAGCGCGCATCGGGCCACCGGC
>JAPLOL010000084.1 GCA_026400735.1 Alphaproteobacteria bacterium
CTTCGCGGCGGCGCATCAGCAAATAGCCACCACCAGCGAGCACGACCACGCCGAGCGCGATCCATGGGAAATAGCCCGAAAGCCCACCAAACGCAGTTTGTCCGCTTCCATTGTCAGCAACGTTGACGAGCGCTTGCCCCGCGCGAGGCGTAGGGACACCCGTCACCAAGCCGGGCACCGAATATTCTGACACGGTGTCGGACGCAGCTTGGAAATCGGCGTGGCGCTTGCCTTCCGGGAACGAGAGCATGCTGCGCAGCGTCGTTGCCGCTGCCGCGATTGCCGGTTGCTGATCGGCGCTGCCGATCGAGGTCATGGCTGCAACGCCTTCGCGTCCCATGATCTTTTGCTCGTAGCGCAGATCTTTGCCAGCGGCGCCGCCCGGCGCTGCAACGCGCTCGGCCCACACCACGTAAGGCGCTTCAGCGTTGAACGACGGCGTCGTGGCGAATCCTTCGAAGCGGCGGTTCTGCGTTTGGCGCGCGTCACGCACCGTCGTTTCAAAGTTCGCGTCGGTAAGGCCCGTCGCGGTTTGCGGCTGCACGTAGCCGATCGCGTCATAGCTCACGATCGTCGCCCACGTACCCGGCGCGCGGATGTCGTCGCCATTGCGCGCGAGCAGGCCGAAAATATCGCCGCTCGGCACTTGCTGGTTCGCGCGTTGCGCAAACGCGCGCGCTTCTGCGGCGGAGTAGAAACGATAGTTCGCGGGCACGTTGAGCGAGAGCCCGCTATTGCCGAGCGGCACGATGCCGGTCTGGCCCGTCGGCGCTGCTGCCGGCTGAGCCGCTGGTGGCGGTGTCGTCGGTGCAGCGCGCACTGGCGGCGCAGCTTCGTTTGGTCCCGGATTGCCCGGACCGTCGGCGTAAGCCGGCGCGACCATGACCAGTGCGAGCGCCGCCAACGCGGCGCGCATCAGGTTTTTGCGCATGGGTTTCTCCCTCGCTCGGCCCGTTCGGCCCGCATCCCCTGAATCGGGGTTTAACCAATCAAATGAGGTTTGTCGCCTATCAGGGCGTACATGCGGCGCGGAGTTCGCTTGCCGCTGCGGCCATGGCGTCACCGATTGCCGTGCGCCATTCCGCGATCGTGGTCGCGGCTTGTGCAGCGGGTGGGAAAAGCACTGCGCGCGAGGAACTCACAACGCCGCCTTCGCGCATTTTACCGCCAGCCTGCACGAAGCCTGCGACCGCATCCGCCGCACTCGCGCCCTGTGCGCCATAGCCCGGCACTAGGAACAACGCTTCTGGCATCGCTTCGCGCAGAATACGCGCCTCGTCCGGGTAGGTGGCGCCCGCGACCGCCATCAGGCCCGACCAGCCGCTCGCGCCACGCAGACGTGAGCACTCTGGGGCAAGTATCTCGGCGACGCGCCGCCACACGGGCGCACCGCCAACTTGCAGGTCTTGAAAATCGCCCGCGCCGGGGTTCGAGGTGCGCACCAGCACAGCGACACCTTTGCCTTCGGCCTGGGCGCGCGCGATGAACGGCTCGAGCGTGTCCTTGCCCATGTACGGGTTCACGGTGACAGCATCGGCATCGAAACCTGGCGCGCTGCCGATGGTGGCGCGCGAATAGCCTTCTGCTGTCGTGCCAATATCGCCGCGCTTGGCGTCGAGCAGCACCAGCATGCCTTCTTGCTTGGCGTAGCTGCAGAGCATGCGCGCCACGGCGTAACCCATTTCACCAAATTGCTCGAACAATCCCAGTTGCGGCTTGAGCACGCATGCGTGCTCGCGGGCGATGTCGATGATCGCGGTGCCGAACTTCAGAACGGTGGACGTGTCTTCTGTGGCGTTGCCGAACAGCGCCGGGATTCTGTCGGGGAAGGGGTCGAGGCCAACGCAGAGCGGCGTGTTCTTGGCGCGGACGCCTTCGATCAAGCGGTCAGCAAAGGGTGTCGTCATGTCCCCGGCGTATCATGACCCGCGACGCAAACAACCTGTGCCACAGCAAGGGTGCGCCGCATATCGTCAGACACTTGGCCGTAATTTTCCGGCGTGAGGCGCTCGCCCGCCGCGCCTGCGGCTTGTACTTGCTCCACGCGCAGCAGTCGCAAAATCGAAGACGGGGCGGCCGTGTAGATGCGCCCGCGTCGCGCGGATTCTGCAACCGTAATACCAATCACCTGGCCGTTCGCCGCGATCGCTGGTCCGCCGCTGATGCCCGCAAGCGACCCGCGCAAACCGCCGGTGCGGCCAAGCTCCGCCCACGCCAGCACGGGCTCCTCTAGATCGTATCGGCCGCGCGCGATGAGTGTTTCGCGGCCAATCAAACGCGAATACGCTTCGCCTGGCTGGCCTTGCGGGAAGCCGACGTGGAAGGCGCGCTGACCAATCTGGAAGCGGCGCTCCGATGTATCCAGCGACATCGCCACTGGCGCGCTATCGGTTTTCAGCAACGCGATGTCGGCAAACTCGGCGCGCTTCACATCCTGCACGCGAACCGCTTGCCCGCGCGACACAACCAGACCCACCGCATTGCAACCATCGACCACGTGGCGCGCTGTCAGCCACCAGCCATCCGGCGAGATGGCAAATGCGCTGCCCAACCCAGAAGAGATGGGCCCGACCTCCACCAAAACGGCAGGATCATATTGCGATGGCGGCGGCAGGAAGGAGCCGGCCTGTGGCGCGTCAGGTAACGCTTCAGGCGCGTCGTGCCGCTGATCGACCCGGAACAGGACGAACACCACCACCGTGATCACCACGATGTAGAGTAGCCAATCCGGGACGAGACGGATCATGCGTTAGCCGGCCCGGAAGAGCTGCACGTTCGGATCGGCAACCGCGCCAGCCATGATCAGCGCGAGGCCGATCTTGATGCTCATCAAGAATACCGCGGCGGCGACATCGCCTTCAGCGATGCGGCGCGGCAGGCCGCGCAGGAAGATGTCGGCGAAGCGGAAGGCGAGCAGCTGAATCAGCAGCGTGACCACGCCCCAGATCAGAAGATCGATCACGCCGAACGAATGCGCCAGGCAAGAGCCGAGCGGAATGGCTATGCCGACGATCACGCCGCCATACGCAAGCGACGCCGAAGGATTGCCGGCGCGGATCAGCGCCAGCTCTTTGTGCGGCGTCATGATCGTGTAGATGAACAAGGATGCGACGAAGAGTCCGAGCGCGATCCCAAGTTGGATGATGAAATCAGGAAATCCGGCCACAAATGAAGCCAGAGGCGCGCTCAAATCCATGGGTCCCTCGCCAGACCGCCAAACAACATGACGCTGCGCTAGCGGTTCCGGCGCCGACAAGCAAGCAATGAGGAGCAGACAAGCACATGGGCGAACGTAGAGCTGCACTAGTCACAGGCTCGACCAGCGGCATTGGCCTGGGGATTGCCACCGCTTTTGCAAAGGCAGGCATGGATGTGACGCTCAACGGCTTGGGCGACGCTGCGGAAATCGAGAAGATCCGCTCCGGGCTGGAGCGCGAGGCAGGAGTCACTGTTCGCTACGACGGCGCGAACCTCATGCAAGCCGAAGGCTGCGCTAGCCTGGTTGAGGGCGCGATAGGCGCCCTCGGGCGCCTAGATGTGCTCGTGAACAATGCCGGCATCCAACACGTGTCGCCGATCGAGGATTTTCCGGTCGAGAAATACAACGCGATCATCGCGCTAAACCTCTCCTCAGCTTTCTTGACCATTCGCTCAGCGATGAAGTCGATGAAGGCCGCTAGATACGGCCGCATCATCAACATTGCCTCGGCGCACGGCCACGTCGCGTCGCCGTTCAAGTCGGCTTACGTCGCCGCCAAGCATGGCATCATCGGACTGACCAAGACGGTCGCGCTTGAAGGCGCGACGTTCAACGTGCGGTGTAACGCGATTTCGCCGGGCTATGTGCTGACCGGATTGGTTGAGAGCCAAATTCCGGACACGATGAAAGCGCGCAACATGACGCGCGAACAGGTCATCAACGATGTGCTTCTGGCTGCGCAGCCGACGAAGGAATTTGTGAAGGTCGAGCAGGTTGCCGGCCTCGCGCTTTTCCTCACCACGCCCTCCGCCGATGAAATCAACGGCGCGGCGCTCAACATCGATGGCGGTTGGACGGCTCAGTGACGAAGCCCAAGCGCAAGCGCATTTCGCTGGCCCTGCAGGGCGGCGGCGCGCTCGGCGCTTACACGTGGGGCGCGTTGGATCGTCTGCTGGAGGATGAGCGGATCGAGATCGCTGCGATCTCGGGCTCATCTGCTGGCGCCATGTGCGCTGTCGTTGTTGCGGACGGCTTTGAGGAGGGCGGCACAGAAGGCGCGCGCAAGCAGCTCCGCCAATTTTGGGAAGGCGTAGCCCGCGCCGGCGAGTCCAATCCATATCGCCGCACGCCGATGATGGCGTTCCTCAACGCCTTCAAGCCAGGCTGGGCGCAGGAAAGCTATCTCGCACTCTGGGCCGATGTCGCGACGCGCATTGCATCGCCCTACGATTTCAATCCGCTCAACGTGAACCCGTTGAAGGAAGTGCTTGAAGAGTTGGTTGATTTCGAGCGCGTACGAAAGTGCAAGCACATCGAGCTCTTCATCGGCGCGACCAATGTTGAGACTGGCCGCGTGCGTGTGTTCTCGAACGAGGAGCTGACGGCGGACCACGTCATGGCTTCGGCCTGCTTGCCGCAACTCTTTCATGCGGTCGAGATCGATGGCGAGCCCTACTGGGACGGCGGCTTCACCGGCAACCCGGCGCTGTTTCCGTTGTTCGACGTTAAGGCCACGCGAGACATTGTCATCGTTCAGATCAATCCGGTCGAACGGGAGGGCGCGCCGCATAGCTCTGTAGAAATCACTGCGCGCGTGAACGAGATTACCTTCAACAACAGCTTGCTCAGCGAACTCCGCGCCATCGACTTCGTGTCGCGGCTAGTGGATCAGAGCCGCCTGCCGGAAGAGCGCTATCGGAAAATGCTGATCCACAATCTGAGCGAAACCCAAGCGCTGACCCCGCTCGGCCTCGGGGTCGATCTCAACACCGATCTTGGCTTCTTTAACACGCTGTTCGATACAGGCCGCGGCGCCGCCGAACGCTGGCTTACCGAGCATTTCGATGCGCTAGGCGAGCGCTCGACCGTTGATCTCGCCGCAATGTTTCGCGACACGCCCAAGGGCGGCGAGGCGAAGCCGCTTCGCTAACTTTTCCCTAACCGCATCGGCGCAGCTTGCGGCCATGCGTATTACTGCGCCCATTCTGGCAATGGCTTTGTTTGTTGCCTTGGCCGTTCCGGCGTCCGCCTCCGGCGGCGGCGGTTCAAGCGCGCCTGCGCAGCAGCAAGAGCCGGCCTCAATCCAGGAACGCCTGACATCGGCCGAGACCTATATTCCGATGCCGGCATTTCAAGCGGGCGTGATTCAGCGGAATTCGAACCAAGGCACGATTGTTGTCGACATGGGTCTCGATATTCCTGATGCGGCTCTGCGCCGCCATGCGCAGCTTAACGCGCCGCGCATTCGCGATGCACTTCGCACCGCGCTCGCAAACTACTCATCCGTCTATTATCGCGTTCGCACGCCGCCGAGCCCGACAGAGCTTACGCGTCAGATGCAGGTAGCGGTGGATCGTGTGCTTGGCGCGCCAGGCGCCCGCGTGCTGCTCGCGAACATCATTTATCAACGCCCGCAACAACAATAAGCGTCATGCCCCGCGGCAGGCGAGTGGCAGAATCTGGCGCGCGACGCCTGACACCGGCGTGGCTCGGAAGACTTGCGCGGGGCTATCGCGCGCAACGATCTCGTCGTTGGCGCCCATGATTTGGCGTTCGACGATCACGAACGTCTCGTCCGCACAATTGAAGCGGTAATGCATACGCTCGACGTCGTAGCGGATCGTACGCTCGGTGCTTTCGTCGCTGGCGTCCCAGGCCTGGGTGTGGCCGTAGCGAACTTGCAGCCAGATATCGGCGAGGCCGTTTTGGCGCGTGATGGTGCGCTGATTGAAATGCACGGTGCCACCTTCGGTCGTGCGTAGAACCAAGAGCCAGTCTGGCATGTTCTGAGTTGAGCCGAGTAGAACCGACCCTTCGGCCGGCGCCTGAGTCGCGGGCGCTTGATCAGCAGGCGCTGGCTGGCCGCACGCGGCGAGGGTGAAGAGGCAGATCAGTACGGCGAGCTTGCGCATGAGGAAGTGCATACCTTCGATCTTGGGCGGCGGTAGGGCCGCGGCAAATCACATAGCTGAGATGCCGCCATCTACTTTCAGTTCGGACCCGGTGATGAACCGGCTTTCGTCTGAGAGGAGATAGATTGCCGCAGCGGCGATCTCCTCTGGCTTGCCGATTCGGCCGAGAGGCACCTGGCGGCCCAGTTTGGCCTCCGCCTCGTCCTTGCCGAACATATTGCGGATCGGGTCGAGGATTGGGGTGTCGATAAAGGTCGGGTGGATCGAATTCGAGCGAACGTCGAGGCCCTTCTTGGCGCAATAGAGCGCGATGTTCTTCGAGAGCAACCACACGGCGGCTTTGCTGGCGTTGTAGCCAGGGGAGGTGTGGTTCGCGATGAGGCCGGCGATCGAGCTGATGTTGACGATCGAGCCAGGTTGGTTCTTCGCGAGATATTTGATGCCGTGCTTGGCGCCGAGGAAGACGCTGTCGACATTGACGCTCATCAAGCGACGGAAGCCTTCGAGCGAAAGCTCTTCGACGCTGCCTTCGCGCGATGAAATGCCGGCATTATTGACGAGGCCGGAGATGCCGTCCATCGCGCCGTTCGCGCCTTCGAGCGCCGCGAGCCATTGTTCTTCGTTGGTGACGTCATGACCGAACGCGAATGCGGTACCGGCGCCGTGCGCAGCGTTGATCTCTGCTGCGATCGCCTCTGCGCCGGCCTTGTTGATGTCAGTCACGGTCACTTTCGCGCCTTCGCTGGCGACACCCTTCGCCATGGCCGCGCCGAGGCCCTGGGCGCCGCCCGTGATGAAGATTTTTTTGCCCGCGAGACGGCCCATGACGTTCCTCCTGAAGTGCCGCGACTGTGTGGCGCGGCGCGGCAAACTGCAAGCTTGGCGTCACGGCGCCTCGGGCGTAATCACGCCTGAACGAGGTGCGATATGGAATGGGACGCGCTACTGCTGTCGCGGCTGCAATTCGCCTTCACGATCGGCTTTCACATCATCTTCCCGGCATTCACGATCGGGTTGGCGTCGTTCTTGGCTGTGCTTGAAGGCTTGTGGCTCTTCACGAAGAAGGCCGTCTTCAAAAACCTCTATCTCTTCTGGGTGAAGATCTTCGCGCTGTCGTTTGGCATGGGCGTCGTGTCTGGCGTCGTGATGTCCTACCAGTTCGGCACGAACTGGAGCGTGTTCTCCGCGATCACCGGCAGCGTCATTGGGCCGTTGCTTGCGTACGAAGTGCTGACGGCGTTTTTCCTCGAAGCTTCGTTTCTCGGCATCATGTTGTTTGGTTGGAAGCGCGCCGGGCCTAGTTTGCACTTCTTCTCTACTTGCATGGTTGCGATCGGGACGTTGTTCAGCGCGTTTTGGATTCTCTCCGCCAATTCGTGGATGCAAATGCCGCAAGGTTGGACCTGGGCCGAAGATGGCACGATGATCGCGACCAATTTCATGGACGTGATCTTCAATCCGTCCTTGCCATCGCGCTTCGCGCACATGGTGCTCGCTGCGTTCTTGACGACGGCGATGGTCGTGGCGGGCGCATCGGCGTTCTCGTTGTTGAAGAACAAAGCTTTGCCGGAAAGCCGTGTTGCGCTGCGCATGGCGGTTCTGATGATGGCGCTGGTGACGCCGGTGCAGATCATGGCAGGCCACGAGAGCGGCATTGTCGCGGGCGAGCATCAACCAGCGAAGGTTGCGGCGCTTGAGGGCTGGTGGACGACACAGGCACAGCAGCCAACGGTGTTGATTGGTTGGCCGGATGAAAGCGCCGAGACCAATCATTTCGAAGTCGCGGTGCCTGGTTTGGGCTCCGCGGTGAACAATGCTGGGCCCGATGAGGTGCTGCCGGGGCTCGATCAATTCGAGGAAGCGGATCGGCCGCCAGTTTGGATCGTGTTCTGGTCGTTTCGCGTGATGGTGGGCATGGGCCTCGTGATGCTGACGCTTGGCATCTGGGGCGCAGCGGCTTGGGCGCTCAAGCGAATCGACGCGGATCGCTGGTATCATCGCGCGCTCGTACTCGCGGCGCCGAGCGGGTTCGTTGCCGTGCTCACGGGATGGATCACGGCGGAGGTCGGGCGCCAGCCGTATGTCGTGTACGGCGTGTTGCGCACGGCTGATGCTGTGTCGCCGGTGCCCGCAGGATCGGTGGCGACGTCGTTGCTATTCTTCATCGTCGTCTATTCCATCGTGTTCAGCGCGGGCGCGCTCTACATTTTGCGCTTGGTCGCGAAAGGGCCAGAGAGCGACGAGCCCGTGCCGGAATCCAACCAACCACCAGGCACACCGCTTGGTGCTGCGATTGAGGAGGCGCCGTGATGTTTGGCGTTGAGCTCTCGATGATCTGGGCGGTGCTGATCGCCGTCGCAGTGTTTCTCTATGTGGCGCTTGATGGCTTTGACCTCGGCGTTGGCATTCTTTTCCCGTTCGCGAAGGACGGACGCGAACGCGATCAGATGCAGGCGGCGATCGCGCCGGTGTGGGACGGCAACGAGACGTGGCTTGTCCTTGGCGGCGGCGGATTATTTGCGGCGTTTCCGAAGGCGTACGGCGCTTTGATGCCAGCTTTGTATTTGCCGATCTTTCTGATGCTGCTGGCGCTGATCTTTCGCGGTGTCGCGTTTGAGTTTCGCCATCATGGGCGAGAGCGCGGCAAGAGGTGGTGGACGGTTGCGTTCTCCGGCGGCTCGATCGTTGCGGCGATTGCGCAAGGCTTGGTGCTGGGTGGGTTCATTCAGGGCGTTGCGATCGAGGGCGGCGTGTTCGTTGGCGGGCCGTTTGATTGGTTGACGCCGTTCTCGTTGCTGGTCGCGGCTTCGCTTGTGGCTGGTTATGCGCTGCTCGGTGCGGCTTGGATTGTTTTCAAAACCGAAGGCGAGCTCGCGGAGCGGGCGCGGCGGTGGGTGAAGCAGCTGGCTTTGCTGACTGGTTTGGCGATGGGCGCCGTCAGCTTGGCGACGCTTGGTGTTGATCCGCGCGTGACTGAGCGCTGGGGGCTGACCATGACGAGCGTTGATTGGCCGGTGTTCATCAAGCTTGCGCCGTTGCCGGTGTTGGCGGGCGTGATCCTGTTCCTGATGTGGCGCGGGATTGAGGAGCGGAAGTTTCTGCGGCCGTATCTCTATGCGGTTTGCTTGTTCTTGATTGGCTATGTCGGGCTCGCGGTTTCGCTTTGGCCGTTCATCGTGCCGTTCGCGATGACGCCGGCACAAGCCGCTTCGGCTGACAACGCGTTGGAGCTGATGCTCTATGGCGCGCTGGTGATGCTGCCGATCATTCTCGCTTACACGGCCTATGTGTATTGGCTCTTCCGCGCCAAGGTGAGCGACGATGCCGCGTATCATTGAAGGCCCGCCTGAAGAAGGCGAACAATTGCGGCCGCTGGGCAAGCGTTTGCTGTGGTTCGTTGCGCTTTGGTTTGGCGGGCTGATCATGGTCGCTGCCGTTGCGTATGCCTTGCGAGCGCTGATCCTCTAGTTCAACGCAGTTACGACGCGGAACGTCTCATCCATGAAGTGCGCGAGCGCCACGTCCTTGTCGCTGACGCCACCGGCGTCGTGGGTGGTGAGGGTGACTTCGACGCGGTTGTAGACGTTGAACCATTCGGGGTGATGGTCGTTGCGTTCGGCGTAGAGCGCGACGCGCGTCATGAAGCCGAAGGCGGCGTTGAAATCTTTGAACTTGAATTCCTTCTCGATGGCGTCGCGACCTTCGTCTCGCGCGCGCCAGCCTTCGAGGCGAGAGAGGGCGGTTTGAGCGCCGATTTTTGTCGTTGGCATGCGGGTGCTCCTTCGCACTCTCAAATAGAGCGCGAATGGGTCTTTAGACAGGGCGCCCAGACGTCCGCCTACGCGCTGGCGCGCTTCGGCGAGACCGCCATGGCTTGTCACGCCGAAGCAGCGCAGCTGCGAAGGCGGGAGGGTGGGAACGCAGAGACGTTCGCGTGGATAGTGGGATTGAGTGAGACGCGTACGTCTCCGCGTTCCCGCGATCGGTTTTTCACTAGCATCCGGGCCGGCGGACCTCTTCGATCCGTGATCCTTCAGCCAACGGCGAGTACGAGCTTCCAGTCTCGCAGGCCTGACGGTTTCATCCCCGCCAGCAAACCTCGCAACAATCGCGTTCCGCTTCGCTAGTCGGGCTGGAATTCCGGTAGCCCCTCCGTGATGCGGAACGGGGGAAGTGTCTCATGGCTTGGGGGCTGTAGGATTGATTGGCGCGTATCCAACAAAGTTGGAGGACGCCGCTCTGCGGCGCGGCTGACGCGTCCGCTTGAATGCCCAGGAAAAAAGCGCGGCGGAGCCGCGCGCTCTGACCTGCTAAGGGCGAAGTGAATGCGCCGGATAGATTGAGCTTTATCGCCCAAACAAAAACGCCGCCGTCTTTCGACGGCGGCGCTGTTGTAGCGATTGGATCGCCTATTGGTTCGGTTGCGTCGGGTTCGGTTGCTCGTGGCCGGTCACGAGAATGCCGCGGCCGAGCTTCGAATTCCACATGCCGTAGATGAAGTAGATCACCACGCCGATCGCCAAATAGATCAAGAAGAAGTGGCGCGTCTCGAGGTTTGCCATCAGCGACATCAACAGGATGAAGCAAAGGATGGCGCCGAGGACGGCCACGGTGATCGTTACCGCTAGCGGCATTTTGAAGGGCCGCGTCAGGTTTGGACGCGCGAAGCGCAGGTAGACCACCGTGAGGCAGATGATGGCGAAGGCCACGAGCGTGCCGACGCTGGTAAGATTCACCAACTGGTCGAGACCCTTGAAACCCGCAAAGTACGCGGCAATCAGGCCAACCACCAGTGTGTTGATCCAAGGCGTTTTGAACTTCTTGTGCACGGTGGCGAAGATCGACGGCAGCAAACCGTCGCGCGACATCGTGTAGAAGATGCGGGTCTGACCGTAGAGCAGCACGAGCATAACCGAAGAGAGGCCGGCGAACGCGCCGAGCTTCACCACCAGGGCGAACCACGGCAAGCCCATTGCATCGACCGCGTTTGCGATTGGCGCCGGGACGTTGAGCTCTTGGTATGGCACGATGCCGACAAGCACGGCGCACGTCAGAATATAGAGCACGGTGCAGACAGCGAGCGAACCCAAGATCCCGATCGGCATGTCGCGAGCGGGATTTTTGGACTCGGCGCCGGCCGTAGAGACCGCTTCAAAACCGATATAGGCGAAGAACACAGCGGCTGCGCCGCCGATCAAACCGCCTACGCCATATTTTGCGGAGTTGTTTCCGGTGACGACATCGCCGAGCGCGCGCCAGATTTGACCCCACATGCTCATGTCCGAGCCTTCGGGCGGAGGCGGCTGCTGCGGTGGAATCAGCGGCGACCAAAGCTCAGGCTTCACGTAAGCGGCGCCAATGATGATGAAGGCCAACACGACCGCCACTTTGATGAAGACGATGACGTTGTTGACGGCAGCCGATTCCGAAACACCAACCACCAAGAGCATCGTCACAGCAATGATGCCGATCAGCGCGGGAAGATTGATGATGCCGTTTACGGTTTGCCCGGTCGCGAGATCGACAACTGTCGTGCCCGGTGCGGTGGCGTATTCGCCAGGGATGTTGATGTGGAAGTCGTGCAGCAAGCTGACGACGTAGCCAGACCAGCCGACCGCGACGGTCGAGGCGGCGAGGCCGTATTCGAGCAGCAGGAGCAGGCCCATGACCCAGGCTACGAACTCGCCCATCGATGCATAGGAATAGGAGTACGCGGAACCGGACACCGGGATAGCAGCTGCTAGTTCGGCGTAGGAGAGAGCAACAAGGGCGCAGAGGAAGCCCGTGATCACAAACGAGATCATGATGCCGGGACCGGCGAAGTTAGCGGCGGCTTGCCCGGTCAGCACAAAGATGCCGGTGCCGATAATGCAGCCGATGCCGAGGAAGACGAGGTTAAGTGGGCCGAGCGTCTTCTTAAGTTCGCCGCCGGCATGCTCGGCGTGCATCTGTTCGACGCTCTTGCGCATGAACAGTCGGCCGAGTGGGGGCGTAACCTTGCCGCCGCCCGTAGGATTGGTGTTTGCCACGTTCGATCCCCTCCCTGGGTCCGTTGTGGCGGGGAAGCTAACGACGTGGTTAGGGTGCGGCAAGCGTTACGGGTCGCTTTTAGCTCCCGGCGAGAGCTTCCGGCACAGTCCAACCCCGTCTCGCACACGCAGCGAGCACGGTATTGCGCAACAGGCAGGCAATCGTCATCGGGCCGACGCCGCCGGGAGAGGGACTGACAGCCGAGGCGACTTCTATGGCCTCGGCGAAATGCACGTCGCCGACCAGCTTGGTTTTTCCTTCGCCCTTTTCTGGCGCGGGCACGCGGTTGGTGCCGACATCGATGACGACGGCGCCAGGACGTACCCAGTCGCCGCGCACCATTTCAGGGCGGCCGACTGCGGCGACGAGAATGTCAGCGCCCCGGCAGACCATTTTGAGATCGCGTGTTTTCGAATGGGCGATGGTGACGCTGGCGTTTTGCTCGAGGAAGAGCAGCGCCGCTGGTTTGCCGACGAGAATGGAGCGGCCAATGACGACGACGTTGGCGCCGGTGAGGTCGGGGCGTTCTGTTTTCGCGAGGATCACGCAGCCTACGGGCGTGCACGGGCGTAGGCCTGGTTTGCCGAGAACGAGTTTGCCGGCGCTGAGTTCGGTTAGGCCGTCGACATCCTTCAGGGGATCGAGTGCGGAAAGCACTGCGGGTTCGCTGATGTGCTTGGGCAGCGGGAGCTGGACGAGGATGCCGTCGATGTCGGGATCGCGGGAGAGGGTTTCGACGCGAGCGATGAGATCGGCTTGTGTTGTGTCGGCGGGCAACTTGATTTCGACGCTGCGCATGCCGGCTTCGATGGTCGCCTTGCCTTTGCTCGTTACGTAGACGTGGCTGGCGGGATCGTCGCCGACGAGGACGACCGCGAGCGCCGGTTGCGCGGGCAGTTGCTTGACCGCTTCGGCGACACTGGCGCGGACGTTTGCCGCAATGGCTTTGCCGTCGATGCTGCGTCCGGTCATGGCTTTTCCTCGTAGCGGGCGATGAAGGCGGCGATGTCGGCATCGCTCGCGGTTTCGATCTCTAGCACTTTGAGTCGCGCGGTTTGACCACGCGACACGGTGACTTTGCCCTTCGCGACGCCGAACGCTTTGGCGATCAGTGCTTCGAGGGCGCGGTTGGCTTCGTTGTTTTCGGGCGCGGCGCGGACCCGGGCCTTGAGGTAGGCGCCGGTTTCATCGCGGGTGCGACCATCGATGCGGTCGGCGCCGCCGGAAGGTGTGAGACGGATGCGGAGGCGGCTCAGGCCAGGAGGCCCCGCGTGCCGAGCAGCACGCCTTCAAGCCAGCCGAGAACGTCGTCGTGGGTTGGGTTGCTGAGGAAATTGATCAACAGCAGCAACACCAGAACCGAAAGATCGACACCGGCGATCGGTGGAATGAGGCGACGTAGTGGGCGCAACACCGGATCAGTGATCCGCGCGCAAAATTCCCAGGTCGAGCGGATGAACTGGTTGCGGCGATCGACAATGTCGAACGCGTAGAGCCAGGAAATGACCACGTAGACGATCAGAATGAACGAGAAGAGCCCAAGGATCGCGCGGATCAGCTCGAAGAAGAGATGGATCATGGAAGCGGGGCATAGCCCGCACCGGGCGGATTCGGCAATGGCTGGGCGGTGTTCCGATACCCGGTCAGGGCCGGTTGACGCTTTGGCGGCTCGCGCCCTATACCGCGCCTCCCACTGGACGGGCCCGTAGCTCAGCTGGGAGAGCGCTGCGTTCGCAATGCAGAGGTCAGGAGTTCGATCCTCCTCGGGTCCACCAAGGCTGCCGCGCTGGAGGGCGGAGGCGGGCGTTTTTGCTTCGCGCGCAGCTACGGCTCGGTAAACCATGCGCCATGTCTACATTTTGCAGAGTGTCGCCGACGGCGAGCACTTCTACGTCGGCATGACCGAGGACATCGCGGCTCGCCTCGACAAGCATAATTCTGGCGGCGTGCCTCACACCGGCAAATTCAAGCCGTGGCGCGTGAAGACCTACGTCACGTTCAGCGATAACGCGCAGGCCGCGGCGTTCGAGAAATACTTGAAGTCGGCTTCAGGCAGAGCGTTCGCGAAGAAGCGACTCTGATTTCGTCATCCATCAGCTAAGCTCGCCTCAAAACATAAAAGGGGCGGGGCGTGATTGGACGGTTTTTGAGCGCGTTTGCGACGGCTGCCGACGCACCGTTGCGCGAGAGCCAAAGTGAGATCGACGCCGCCTACCGCAAGTATCGCTGGCGCGTGTTGCTGGCGATCACGCTTGGCTATGGGCTGATCTACACGTGCCGGCTCGCGATCGGGCTGGTGAAGCCGTCGATGATCGATGACGGCGTGTTCACGCCGGGGCAGTTCGGTCTGATCGGGTCAGTGTTCTTCTACACGTATGCGCTCGGTAAACTGACGAACGGCTTCCTCGCCGATCACGCCAACATGCGGATGTTCTTGCCGCTTGGCTTTGCAGTGTCGGCGCTTTGCAATTTTGGGATGGGATTTGCCGACACGCTGCTGATGGCGGCGATCCTGTGGGGCGTGAATGGTTGGTTTCAGGGTTTTGGCGCGCCGGGCAGCGTTGTGGCGCTGTCGAGCTGGTTCTCGAACAAAGAACGCGGGCGCAACTATGGAATCTGGATCACGTCGCATTCGTTTGGCGAAGGGCTGACATTCTTCGCGATCGGCTTTGTGGTGGCGCACTATGGCTGGCGCTTCGGCTATTTCGTGCCGGCGGCGATCGGCTTGGCGACGGCGGTGATGATGTACGCGCTGATGCGCGACCGGCCGCGCACGATGGGGCTGCCGGCGGTTGCGGACTGGAAGAACGATCACGTCGCCGAGAGCGATGAGAACAAATCCAAAGGCCGTTTGGCGCTGCAGTTTTCGGTGCTGAGCTATCCGACAATTTGGATTCTGGGTTTGGCGAGCGCTGCGAACTACGTGACGCGCTACGCGATCAATTCGTGGGGGCCGCTGTATCTGCAAGAAGCACGTGGGTTCGATGAAATCGCATCCGGGACGATGCTGATGATCTCGACGCTGGCGGGGATCGTTGGCTCAGTTGGCTATGGCTGGATAAGCGACAAATGGTTTGGCGCGCGGCGGCCGCCGGCGAATTTGATCTTCGGTGTGTGCGAGATCATCGGCTTGGTGCTGATCTTCTTTGGGCCTGCGAATACGCCGACACTGATCGCGGGCATGATCTTCTTTGGGCTAGGGCTCGCTGGCCTGGTCGCTTCGCTCGGCGGATTGTTCGCGGTCGATATTTGTCCGAAACGCGCGACGGGCGCGGCGATGGGTGTGATCGGAATTTTCTCGTATCTTGGCGCCGCGCTGCAGGAGAACATCTCGGGCGATCTGCTTCAAACGCACTCACACATGGTCGGTGCGGATCGCGTGTACGACTTCGAGCCGGCCATTTGGTTCTGGCTCGGCTCGTCGGTCGTGTCGTTGTTGTTGGCGGCCACGTTGTGGCGCGCGAAGTTGCGCGACTAGCTCAGAGGAACGTCGGCAACCTTGTCCTTGTAGTCTTTCTTCGGATCGCCTCCGAGAAGCATCTTCACGCCGGCAAAGATGTTGTTCTCGTTCAGCCAGATATGCGCGTGCTGAACGTCGAAGCGGATGAGCTGAATCTTCGGATCATCTTTGCCTTCGAACCAAGCCGCGACGAAGGGATTCCAGAGGCGTTCGATCGTGGCGCGATCGGTGGAAAGCGAGAGGTCGCCGGTGACCCCGGCGAAGAGATCGTGACCTTTTGAGGCAAAGTAGGCTTCGCCGGGCGCGCCTGCGCCGATGGCCTTTGCAAGATCGGTTTCTTTTGAGGTGAAGAACCACACTGGGCCGCTCTCCCTGTCGCCATCGAGTTGCGCCGTCATCGGCTGCGCTTCGCCTGAGCCCTCGACGCCGAGCATGATCGTCATGTCGGATTTTAGGTGCTTCCAGAACTTGGCTTTGATTTCGCTCTCGCTTGGCATGTTCGCGTCCCTTTTGTTTGTGGGAAGCGAACGGCGCTTGGCGCCTGCGAGTTCCTAGGCGCCCTGCGGGTCAGCGAAAAAGATGCGGGTATGCAGAAGTTCGCTAGTATCGCGCGCGGGATCGTAGGGTCGCCACGTGACGCCGTCTTCGGACACTTCGTGCTGTGCGATTTCGGCGTCGCATGTGGTGGTGATGTCGGTGCAATCAAACATGGCGAAGGGAAACGGCCACGCTAAGGTGAGGTTCCCGCACCGGAGCGGCGCAGGACTATGACGTTGAGGCATATACGATGCGGCTGATGATTTTTGCGGCGGTGGCGCTTGTTTCTGCCTGTGCGAGCAGCGGTAACGACGAGGGTTGGACGGGCAACAATGCGACGCCGTTCGATAGCGCGGTGATTGCCTGCCGCATCGAGACGCAAACGACTGAGGGTGCTCAATACGAGGCGTGCATGGCGTCCAAAGGCTGGACGCGTCCACAGCGTTAGCCGCCGAAAGCGCGCGCGATTGCGCCGATCGCAAGTGTGATGCCGGCGATGATCGTCACGATGCGCCAGCTCTGCGCCTCTTGTGCGTAACGCTTCTGCATCGTGTCGGCCGAGACCGGCACGGCATCCCACGCCGGGACGCTCTGGCCCGCGACGAGCAGAAAGCCGGGGTTGCCGTCGACGAGACCGAGATTGGTGATTGGGATTTTGACATTGTTCGAAATCACGCCCGCCGCGTTTTGGTAATAGGGCGAGGTGAAACGGCGGTCAGCGCCGAGCACGATGCGGCGGCCGTCGTTGAGGACGATGGAGTAGGCGAACTGCACCGCGGTTGTGCCGATGGCGCGGAAGGATTCAGCGCGTGACTCGATGGCTTTGATCGATGCCAGCGGCAGCGAGATTTCAACCTTCTCTTGCGCGACGTAGCTTCGCTGCGTTGGCAAGCGCAGCTCAAGCGTCTGCCAATTGATGGCGATTCGGGCGAACGATCGGGCGATGGCTTCGCGATAGAGGTAGGCAGTGAGCCCGGACACTGGAAGTGCGAGAACGACGAGGAAGGCGCCGACGCTTTCACCTTCGCTCAGCAAGACGCCGCCGACGGTGACGAACAAAGCGACCATCAACACGAACATTGCGACTGTGAGCCAAATGGCGATTTGATCGCCGCCGTTGCGTTTGAGTTCGATCGTTGCGCTCATGGCGCTGCCCCCGCATGCCCTTGGCTGCGAGCTTGGCTCACATTCTCGTGCAATGGCAAGCGTTCACGCCGTTGTGCAGAACGCTTCTCTCAATACGCATTTAGCGTCGTGCGCGGAGGGATGAGCCATGATCGCACGCTTGCTCATGGCGGCGGCGCTTACGTGCGCAGCCGCGGGATGCGCCACGTCTGAAGATATGGCCACGCGCGGTGGCAATCTTGGACGCATTACGTCCGAGCGCCTGGAGCGTTTCGAGAGCGAGGCGGCCTTCCGGCAATATCTGCGGGACGCCCAATACGAGACGCGCCGTCAAGGCGGTTGGTGGGCCGGGCGGGTTTATCCTCGCACACGAGCACCGCGACCTTTCTCCGAGCAGACTGACGATGAAGCGATCGTTGTTACGGGGACGCGGTTGGTGCGGCAGGACTTCGAGGCGATGTCGCCAATTACCAGCATCGGTGCGGAACAACTCGAACTGACGGCGACGCTAACCACGGATAGCCTCATCAATGAACTGCCTCAGAGCATCACCAACAATCAGGAGCGCGGTGTCGATGAGGGAGATAATGTCAAACGCATCGGGCGTTTTCTTGTCGTGTTGCAGGATGGGCGGCTTTTCACAGTAGATTTGTTGCCGGATGGCGCGCCTGGGCTTCGGTTTGTCGATCGCGAGAATGTCTATCGCTCGATGTATCGATCGAACTGGATTGATGAGATGCTGGTTTTTGGCCGGCGCATTGTCGTCACCGGTTATTCCTATCATTTGCATGCGACCGAAGTGTCGATCTTCGTGATGAGCGACGATGGCGAGCTCGCGCGTGAAGCGATCTATTACATTTCGTCGAACGACTATTACGACCCCGAGAATTACGCGACGCGCATTGTTGGTGATAATCTTGTGTTCTACACGCCGCTGGGTTTGAGAAGCATCGATCCCGACATGCCATTTAGATGGCCTGTGGTGCGCCGGTGGCTGCGCGATGACGAGCGCGAGGCGGTTCTAAGCGAAGGTGAGCCGCTGTTCGATGCGCGCGATATTTATCGGCCGATCCAGCAGACGACGGCGCCGACTGTTTACACGATATCGGTTTGTCCGCTTGGCGCTTCGGCGCGAGGTGCGGAGCTCAACTGCAGAAGTACGGCGTTCGTCGCGCCCGATGATCGCGTTGTCTATATGTCGCCCGAGCACATCTATGTTTGGGCCTCGGACAACGCGTGGGAGGCGCGCCGCAACGCGCGCGATCTCTGCGCGGTCGAAGAGGAGGAAGACGTCACCGCGCCACCGCGCCAGCGCGCGACGCTCTATCAGGTCTCGTTGAACGGTGATCTGCGCGCGCTGCGTACGCAAGGCGCGCCACCCAACCAGTTTGCGATGGCCGCGTCGGACGGCGAACTCCGCGCCCTGTTGCAGGATATCTGCGACGAAACGCGGCTGACCTATTTTCACGCACCACTTGGCGCGTTCAGGCGCGATCGACCAGCGTTTGCGGATGCGCGCCGTTACACCGACACGCCGCGCATGGAGGGTCACGCAGCCGAGGTGCGGGTTCACCGAAGACTATCTCGTCTATGGCGAGCGCTCGAGTTGGGGAACGTCGCCTCCGGAGGCGACCGCTGGGCCGCAAACTGGGCGCGTTGTTGCGGTGCCAACGCGCAATCCGCTGCGCCCGGTTTCTCTGCGCACGCCACATGAAGTGATCCGCCTGGAGCGGATTGGCAATGACATGGTGTTCACGGGGTATCGTGATCAGCGCGGACTAAGTGTGTCACGCCTCGATCTGTCGGCGGCGCCGCGCGTGGCGGATACGCTGGTGATGGAGGGGCGGTTCGAAACGGAAGGGCGCTCGCATGCGTTCAATGCGACGATGCAACAGGATGGCAGTGGCGCGTTGGGTCTGCCGACGGCGACGTACACGGAAGATGCAAATCGTTTGCCGTGGGAAAGCGATGATTCCGACGTGACGTTCCTGACCTTTGATGCGGCGGGTCGGTTTGGGTTTGCGGGCACGTTAGCGCGTGGGACGGAGCCTGATCCATCGTACACATGCGAGGTGTCGTGTGTGGATTGGTACGGCAATGCGCGGCCCATCTTCATCGCCGGGCGTGTGTTCGCGCTGACTGGCGCGCAACTGGCCGAGGGCGAACTTCGTGATGGCCGCATTCACGAACTGCGCCGGCTCGATCTTACGGCGCAACGTTAGGCGGCGTTGCGGTTTGCGTTTTGCGGCGGGTGTTCGTCTTCGATGTCGCCGGTGATGAGGCGGGCGCCGCGGTCGAAGGTGAGGTAGGACCAGGTCCAGTCGAGGGCGACGGCGATGCGGTTTTTGAAGCCGATCAGATAATAGATGTGCGCGGCGCACCAGACGAGCCAGCCGATGAAGCCTTTGAGGTGGAAGCCGCGGAAGTCGGCAACGGCGGCTTTGCGGCCGACGGTGGCGAGGTTGCCGTAGTCGACATAGGCGAAGGGCTCGGTGAGAGGGTTGCCCTCGAACGCGGCTTTGATCACGCGCGCGGCGTAGACGCCTTGTTGTTTGGCGACGGGCGCGACACCTGGAAGTTGGCGCCCGCTTGCGTCGTTTACGGCGGCGCAGTCGCCGATGACGAAGATGTTGTCGTTGCCGGGCGCGCGGAGATTGCCGGCGATGATGGCGCGGCCTGCGCGATCGGCGGGGATGTTGAGCCAGCGCGCGGCGGGCGAGCTTTGCACGCCGGCGGCCCAGATCAAGCAGCGCGAAGGAATGTGCTCGTCACCAAGCGTGACGCCGGTTTCGTCGACGTGGGTGACGGCTTTGCCGAGACGGATTTCGACGCCGAGACCTTCGAGCGAGCGCTTGGCGTTGTCCGAGAGGTCTTCGGGGAAGTTGGTCAGAACGCGCGGCGCGGCTTCGAGCAAGATGATGCGCGCGCTTTTCGGATCGATGCGACGATAGTCGCGGGCCAGGGCCTTCTTCGCGAGCTCGGCGATGGCGCCTGCAGTTTCAACGCCGGTCGGGCCGCCGCCGATGACGATGAAGGTGGTGAGCGCCGCGCGTTCGGCGGTGTCGGATTCGAGTTCTGCGCGTTCGAAGGCGAGGAGGATGCGTTTGCGTTGTTCGGTGGCGTCTTCGAGGGTTTTGAGGCCGGGCGCGAATTCCTCCCAAGCGTCGTGGCCAAAATACGCGTGGCGCGCGCCGGTGGCGATGATGAGGAAGTCATAAGCAACGCGGCGATCGCCGAGGACGACTTCTCGTTTGGCTGCGTCGATGGCTTCTACGGTGCCGAGTTCAACGCTGACATTTTTCTGATTGCGCACGATGGCGCGGATCGGCGTCGCGATCTGGTTCGGCGCGAGGCCGGCGGTCGCGACTTGATAGAGCAGCGGCTGGAACAGGTGGTGGTTGCGGCGGTCGATGAGCGTGACATCGACGGGCGCATTCTTCAGAGCTTTGGCGGCGGCAAGGCCGCCGAAACCTGCGCCGATGATGACGACGCGCGGACGTGTAGTCGCGTTCATGGGCGAGGCCCCTCGGTGACACCTCCGATATAGGCGCGTTCGCGTGTCAGTTCAGCTTCTATGCGGTGCTACATTGCGCCACGCTTGGTGGCCCGCGTTCCCTTAGGGTGACGCTATTGAAACGCCGACGCCAGAATTGGCGTCATGCTGAGCTTGTCGAAGCGCGACGCCATGCACCTAACCAGTTCTGGCGCTTGCATCGTGAGCCGAGGACGGGTCTAACCCGCCGCTCCCATGCTTGAGATTTCGGACCTCACCTTTCGCTTCGGCCCGCGGCCGTTGTTTGAGAATGCGAACGCATTCATCGCCGAGGGCTGGAAGGTCGGCCTTGTCGGGCGCAATGGCACCGGCAAGTCGACGCTGTTGACGTTGATCCGCGATGAGGTCGGCAAGGCGAATGCGTCGATCCGGATACGGCGCGGGGCGCGGATGGGGTTCGTGGCGCAGGAAGCGCCGCAGGTGGATACGCCGCTGCTCGATCTCGTGATGGCGGCGGATGCGGAGATGACGTCGCTGCTCAAGGAAGCGGAGACGGCGGAAGATCCGCAACGCATCGCGGACATTCATATGCGGCTGGCGGAGATCGATGGCTATTCCGGTGAAGCGCGCGCGAGCGCGATCATGGTTGGCCTTGGGTTTGAGCAAGACGATTTGCGGCGGCCGGCGCGCGAGTTCTCGGGCGGCTGGCGTATGCGCGCGGCGTTGGCGGGCGTGCTGTTCTCAGCGCCGGATTTGCTCATCCTCGACAAACCGACGAACTATCTCGATCTTGAAGGCGCTGCTTGGCTCGAAGAGTATCTGCGCGAGTATCCGCACACGGTGATCTGCGTCAGCCACGATCGCGAAATGCTGAACCGCTCCGTGACGCACATTCTGGCGCTCGACGATAAGAAGCTCGAGATTTTCGTCGGCGGGTACGATGCGTATCTGCGGAAGAAGGCTGAGCGCATGGCGCTCGCTGTTGGGATGAAAGCTAAGCAGGACGCGCAAAAGGCGCACTTGCAGAAATTCATCGATCGTTTCCGCGCCAAGGCTTCGAAAGCCGCGCAGGCGCAGAGCCGGATCAAGCAGCTTGAGAAGATGCAGGATATCGCGGTGCCGCTCGAAGAGCGCACGGTGCCGTTTGTGTTCGACAATCCGGTTGAACTCGCATCGCCGCTGGTTGTGTTGGACGAGTGCGACCTTGGTTATGTTGAAGGCAAGCCGGTTCTGAAGAAGGTTTCGCTGCGCTTGGACCACGATGATCGCATCGTCGTGATTGGGCCGAACGGGCAGGGCAAGACGACGTTGGTGAAGTCGATCGCGGCGCGGTTGGCGTTGTTGAACGGCAAGCGGGTGGCGTCGGGCAAAGCTGTGATGGGCTATTTCAGCCAGGATCAGCTGGACGAATTGCGGGCTGGCGAGACTGTGCTGGAGCACGTGCGCGATCTTGAGCCCGATTGGGCGCCGCCGAAGCTGCGCTCGCTGGCGGCGCGGATGGGCTTTGGCGTCGAGAAGATCGATACGAAGGTTGAGAAGCTTTCGGGCGGCGAGAAGGTGCGGCTGCTGTTGGGCCTGATGGCTCACCATAAGCCGCACGTTCTGATCCTCGACGAGCCGACGTCGCACTTGGACATCGATAGCCGTGAAGCGTTGATCCACGCGATCAATGGCTATGAAGGCGCGGTGCTGCTGATCACGCACGATATCTATCTGGCGGAAGCGTGCGCGGATCGCTTGTGGCTCGTCTATCACGGGCGCGCGCGTCAGTATGACGGCGACCTCGAAGATTATCGCAAGCTCGTCGCGGCGGCGGATCGCCCTGCGGATGAGGGCGAGAAGCACGTTGCTGCCGCGGCCGTGCATTCAGAAGCGAGGCCGAAGCACTCGAAGTACACGCTGACGTGCAAGCTTGAGGCGGCGGAGAAAGAGATCGAGCAAGCGAACCAAGCGTTGGCGCGGATCGACGCGGCGCTGGCTGATCCTGACCTGTTCACGAAGGATCAGAAGCGCGGCGAGTCGCTGCTGAAGGAGCGCTCGCACGCGGCGACGGCGCTGGCGAAGGCCGAAGCGAGTTGGCTTGAAGCGAGTGAGGCGCTGGAGGGCGCTCACTGATCGGATGCGCGAGCCGATGCGTAGAACCTTCAACGTGGAGGGTTCGATGCGTGCATTGGCGGCGATGATCTTGGTCTTGGGGTTGAGCGCTTGTGTTGCGCAGGCGCAGACGGCGACGCCGGCGGCTGAAAGGCTGGACGGCGCGTGGATTGTTGATCTCACGACCGATCCCGCTGAGCCGTACACAAAGCCGATGGTGCTCACGTTGAATGCAGACGGCACGGTGAGTGGCTCATTCTACGAGAGCGAGATTGAAGCCGGCCGCTGGAAGACCGATCGCGGGCGCACGTGCGTGAGCTTTCGCACAAGCGATGGCGTCGGCCCTTATCACACGGCGGCCTGCCTCGTCGGCGATCACGTCGAAGGGCAGACGTGGGCGGAGCACCGCAATTTCTTGTTCAACTGGAACGCCGCGCGTTGAGCGCGCGCGTACGGTTGATGAATTTTAGCAATACAGCTTAACGTCAACTTTAAGCCGGTCTGTAATCCTCAAACCTCGACTTTCGGGGCGGGTTTGATGAGCAGCAGCGACTTAACCATGTTTCGTGGTGCGCCTGGCATGGAGCGCGCCCGCGAGATTATCGAACACATGGGCCAACAGCAGATCCCGACCAGCCCTGCAAACTACGAAATCTGGACGACCCACATCGCCGGCGTGAAGCCAGATTTGAGCCGCGAAATTCAAGCTCGTCTCGAGCGTGGCGAAGCGTTCACCGACGAGACCAATGAAGAGCTCTTCGAGCGCTTCTTCGCGAACACGCGTTTGTCGATCCAGATGTTGGAGACAAGCGAGACGATTGCGCGCGAATTGGATGACACGGTTTCGAACTTGCGCGGCGCTGGCGGCGAGGCTGGTTCGTACGCGAAGGTGTTGCAATCGGCGGCGGAGCGCTTTGAAGGTGGCGTCGATTCAGATGAATTCCGGAGCGTGGTTCAGCATCTTGCGGTCACGACGCATGAAATGGTCGCACACCATTTGAAGCTCGCCGAACAGATCGACGCAACGACGCGGCAAGTGCAAGAATTGCAGAAGGCGCTGCAGAGTGTGAAGGTCGAGGCGCTGACCGATGGTCTGACCGGTTTGGCCAATCGCCGTATGTTTGAAGACACGCTTCGCCGGCGGGTGGCCGATGCGAGTGTTGATAAGAGCGATTTGTGCGTGGTCATGTTCGACATTGATCACTTCCGCCGCCTCAACGAGGCGTGGGGCCATTCGCTTGGCGATCAAGTGCTGCGCTACATCGCGGCGGTGCTGCGCGCGCATGCGCAGGGCGATGTGCTGGCAGTGCGCTTTGGCGGCGAAGAATTTGTGCTGATCATGCCGCGCACGAATTTGTATCTCGCTGAGGCGCTGGCGGCGCGGGTGAGCAAGGCGATCAAGTCGAAGCGGCTGTCGCTCAAATCTACCGGTGATGTGATCGGTGAAGTCACGGTCTCTGTTGGCCTCGCGCGCTTTCGCGACGGGGAAGCTGCGGAAGATCTCGTCGCACGCGCCGAGGCGTGCGTGCGTGGCGCGAAGGCCGGTGGCCGAGATCGCATGGCCACGGACGCGCAGATGGATCGCCAGAGCGCAGCTTAGCCGACAGGCATGAGCGGCGCATCTTTGATGCGATCGAGATTTCCGCTGCCGGGGATGAAGAGGGCTTCGATGCGGATGCCGTCTGGGTCTTCGAACAGCGTTGAGTAATAGCCGGGCGCCCAGGGACCTTCTTCGCCGGTGCGGATGATCTTGGCGCCGAAGTTTTGCATTGAGGCGGCGAGTGCGTCGACGTCTTCGCGGGAGCGGAGACGGAAGCAGAAATGATGCAGGCCAATGCGCCATTGGTCGAACGGCGTGTCGCGGTGTTCGGGTGCGGTGGGGCGGATGAGCACGCCGGTGCGCGCGCCGATGCAGTAGAAGATCTGGCCGTGCACGTCGTACTGGATCGCCATGCCGAAGGTTTCGTGCAGCAGCTTGTAATAGAACGGGCGCGACGCGGCGACGTCGCGAACCGTGAGCTGGATGTGGGCGATGCCGTTTGGGGAGATCATGGGCGCTGTCGTTTCCATGGAGCGGGATCAACGTCGAAACGAGATAGCACTCGTTCCAAGAGGTATCGGCTTGTGGGACCGAGATGAGGTGCTACGCCATGGAGGTCGTTGCTGACGGCGTGCTCAAGCAATCCAATTTCGGCTAGGTTGGCGGCGTCTTGATCGCCAGTCGCTAGCTCTTCAACGTAAGCTGCAACGCGGCGCATCATGAGTTCGTCGGATTGACGCGCTGCGACAAACTTCATGAATAGATCTTCGTGAAGGATGTAGGCGCCATCGGCGGCCGAGTTCGCTAGCTCTGCTGCGGAAAATGCCCCACGCATCTCGGGAAATAGCGCGAGGCAACGCGCGTTGACTGACGAACTGTCCATCGATCGAAGTTAACACTCTCCGCGTTGCGAACAAAGGCGAAACACTGCAGCTTCGGCGCATGTCGCGAATCAACAGCGCAGCCTTTGACGATCTGAACGCGGAGCAGCGTGCGGCGGTGGAGCATGGGCTCGCGCCGTTGCTTGTGATTGCGGGCGCGGGGTCGGGGAAGACGAAGACGTTGTCGTGCCGTGTGGCGCACCTCGTTGCGAACGGGGCTGATCCGTCGCGCATTCTGTTGCTGACGTTTTCGCGGCGCGCGGCGAGTGAGATGATTGCGCGCGTTGGCAAGGTGATGGCCGGCGATGTGCGCATGCCGTGGGCGGGGACGTTTCACGCGATTGGCGCGCGGCTGTTGCGCGAGCTAGCGCCAGTGATCGGCATCGATCCGGAATTTACGATCCATGATCGCAGCGATAGCGCCGATCTAATGGGCATGGTGCGCCAGGAGCTTGGCGTGGCGACGGGCGCGAAGCGGTTTCCGATGAAGGGGACATGCCTCGCGATTTATTCGCGTGTCGTGAACGCGGATGAGTCGATCGACGATGCGGTGGTGGCGCAGTTTCCGTGGTGCCGTGAGTGGAACGCGGAGCTGAAGACGCTGTTCGGCGCGTATGTCGAAGCCAAGCAGAAGCAGAACGTGCTGGACTATGACGATCTGCTTTGGCTTTGGGCCGAGGCGATGAATGAGCCGGCGTTGGCGCGCGAGGTTGGCGCGCGGTTCGATCATGTGTTGGTCGATGAGTATCAGGACACGAACAAGCTGCAAGCGCGCATCCTGTTGGCGATGAAGCCGGATGGGCGTGGGCTTACTGTGGTCGGTGATGACGCGCAGTCGATCTACTCGTTCCGCGCGGCGGATGTGCGCAACATTCTGGAGTTTCCGAAGGCGTTCACGCCGGAAGCGCGCCTGGTGACGTTGGAGCAGAATTATCGCTCGACGTCGCCGATCCTCGAAGCGTCGAACGCGGTGATCGATCTGGCGAAGGAGCGCTTCACGAAAAACTTGCGCACGACGCGTGCGGGTGGTGTTGCGCCGAGGCTGGTGAGCGTGCGTGATGAAGCGGCGCAGGCGAGCTACATCGCGGAGAACGTGCTGGAGGCGCGCGAGCGCGGGCTGACGTTGATGCAGCAGGCCATTCTCTTTCGCGCGGCGGACTTTTCCGCGCCGGTGGAGTTGGAGCTGGCGAAACGCGACATACCGTTCGTGAAGTTTGGCGGACTGAAGTTTCTCGAAGCGTCGCACGTGAAGGATTTTCTGGCGATCCTGCGCTGGGCGCAGAATGGCGGCGATCGCATCGCGGGCTTTCGTGCGTTGCAGCTGGTGCCTGGTGTTGGACCTGCGAAGGCGTCGCGCATGTTGGACGCGGTGGATGAGACGGGCGCGTATGGCGTCGTGCGGAATACTGCGCCGCCGGCTGGTGCGAGCGAGGCGTGGGATGCGCTGAAGCAAATGCTTGGTGATCTGCAGGGCGCCACGAGGCCGGCGGATCTTGATCTGGCCGCGCACTGGTCTCTGCCGATGATGAATGAGCGCTATGACGATGCGCGTGTGCGTGCGGGCGATATCGATCAGATGCAGCGGATTGGCGCGACGTTTGGGTCGCGCACGAGTTTCTTGACGGAGCTGACGCTCGATCCGCCGAACTCAACCAGCGATGAAAGCGGCAAGTCGTCGAAGGATGATGACTATCTGATCTTGTCGACGATCCACTCGGCCAAGGGGCAGGAGTGGAAGAATGTGTTCGTGCTGAATGTTGTCGATGGCTGCATGCCGTCGGATTTGGGCGCGGGGTCGACGGCGGAACTGGAAGAGGAGCGGCGGCTGCTCTATGTGGCGATGACGCGCGCGAAGGATGAGCTGCATCTCATCACGCCGCAGCGTTTCTATCACACGCAACAAAGCAAGGGCGGCGACAAGCACGTGTACGCGATCCGCTCGCGGTTTATTCCTGAGTACGTCGCGTCGAAGTTTGAGCAGACGGCATGGGCGCCGGAGGCTGTCGCTGGCGGCGCTGCGGTGAGCGGGCCGCTGCCGAAGATTGATCTCGCAGCGAAAGCGCGCTCGCGCTTCAGTTAGCCTTTGGCGGCAGCGGGATGAAGCTTGAGGTGCGGCGCTTGTAGGCTTCGTAGTCCGGGCGCGTGCGCTGGAGATGCGGCTCGGTTGTCGGCGCACCGCTGACGCGTGTGAGTAGGAACGTGATGAGCACTGGGCCTGGGAGCGACCAGAGGCCCATGCCGGCGTCGAGCGCGATCGCCCAGATGCCCCACCAGCAGCAAAGTTCGCCGAAATAATTTGGGTGCCGCGAATAGCGCCAGAGGCCGCGGTTCATGACTTTGTCTTTGTTCTCGCTGAGCGATTTGAAGTGTGCGAGCTGCGCGTCGGCGATGGCTTCGTAGATGATGCCGAAGACAGAAAGCCAAAGCCCGATGCTGGCGATTGCGCCGAATGTTTCTGTTTGGGGGATTTGGCCCAGTTGCGCCGGCAGCGACATGATCATTTGCAGCACGAGTTGCGGACCGAAAACCCAGAGCAGCGAAAACATCGCGAAGTTGAGGCCGTGTTTCTGCCGTGCGCGTTCGGCGAGCTTGGCGTAGCGGCGATCGTGGCCATGATTGCGCCAGCGCCAAATTAGATAGATGCCGAGGCGAAGGCCCCATGCGCTAGCGAGTAGAAGCAGTGCAGTTGCGTGCAGGCTTGGGGCGTCGATCTGCACGTAGGTCGACCATGCGAGGACAACGACGCCCAGGCCCCACCAGGAATCGACGTAGCTCGGGTCTTTCAGCGGAATGCTGATGAGCCAGAGTGCGGCGAAGCACACGCCGGTGACGATGAGGTTGGTGAGCAGGATGGGGAGGGCTTCGGTCATGCGACCGCGTATAGCGCAAATGCCTTCCGCCTAACCAGGGGAAGGGAGGCACTACTTGCGGAGGAACACGACCAGCCAAGGATATTTTGGCGAAGGAAATTCTCGATCGTCGATCACCACTTCGAACCGGAAGTCAGGTCGCCCCATGTCGACGACGTAGTTTTCGAAACAATCCTCTACTTCACCGATCTCTTCTCGGTCTTCGACGTCATCGCTTTCCAGCACGAAGCGAACTTGCCACGGTTCGTGCTTCAGATTGATGGCCACCATTCTGAAGTTTGGCGTGATTGCGCCGAGAAGCGCTTGTCCCAGCATGACGACCGCCATGTTCTGGCGGCTTAGCTCTTCTGGAGAAATGCGGATGCCATCCATCCTACGCGATCTGCTTCAGCGCGCTGCGCACGGTGTCCGCGATCTGATCGATCTGCGCTTTTTCGATGATGAGCGGCGGTGAGAAAGCGAGGATGTCGCCGGTGACGCGGATGAGGACGCCGGCGTCGAAGCATCTCTTGAAGGCTTCGAGGGCGCGTGCGGTGGGTGCGCCTGAGCGCGGTTCGAGTTCGATGCCGCCGATGAGGCCGAGATTGCGGATGTCGATGACGTGCGGCGCGTCGCGGAGCGAGTGCATCGCGTCTTCCCAATAGGGCGCGAGTTCAGCGGCGTGTTCAAAGAGTTGCTCGTCTTTGAAGGTGTCGAGCGTGGCAATGCCGGCGGCGCAGGCGAGCGGATGGCCGCTGGTGGTGTAGCCGTGGAAGAGCTCGATCGGCGTGTCGGCGTTGGCGAGGATGGTGTCGTAGATTTCGCGGGACGCTGCGACGGCGCCCATGGGTACGGCAGCGTTGGTGATGGCTTTGGCCATGGTGAGCAGATCGGGCTTCACGTCGAAGAAGTCGGCGGCGAATGGCGCGCCGAGGCGCCCGAAGCCGGTGATGACTTCGTCGAAAATGAGCAGGATGTCGTGTTTGGTGCAGAGCTCGCGCAGGCGCTTCAGATAGCCCTTCGGCGGCATGATCACGCCGGTAGAGCCGGCGACCGGCTCTACGATGACGGCGGCGATGGTGCTGGCGTCGTGGAGTTGCACGATGCGTTCGAGGGCGTCGGCGAATTCGGCGCCGTGTGGCGGCTCGCCGCGTGAGAAGGCGTTGCGGGCGATGTCGAGTGTGTGCGGCAGGTGATCGACGCCAGCGACCATCGGGCCGTAGGTCATGCGATTGCGAACGATGCCGCCGACGCTGATGCCGCCGAAATTGGTGCCGTGATAGCCGCGCTCGCGGCCGATGAGGCGATATTTGCCAGGCTTGCCGCGGGCTTTTTGGTAGGCGAGCGCGATCTTCAGCGCGGTGTCGGCGGATTCGCTGCCGCTATTGGTAAAGAAGATGCGGTCGAGATTTGTTGGCAGGATTTCGCCGAGGCGGTTGGCGAACTCGAATGCGGCTGGGTGGCCGAGGTTGAAATTGGTGGCGTAGTCGAGTTCAGCGGCCGCGCGTTGGATGGCTTCAACAATGCGCGGGCGTCCGTGACCGGCGGCGCAGCACCAGAGGCCGGCGGTGCCGTCAAGGATCGCGCGGCCGTCGGGCGTGTAATAGTGCATGCCTTCGGCGCGCACGACCATGCGTGGATCGGCCTTGAATGCGCGGTTCGGCGTGAACGGCATCCAGAAAGAGTCGAGCGAGTTTGGGCGCGGTGTGTCAGCGGACATGAGGTATTGTCACGCCGCATAACGACGTGCGCAATACTTCAATTCGCGGGCGTTGGTTGCACGTCGACCGTGCGCCATTCGCGGCGGATGAACATCTCGGATTGGTCGTTGTAGTGCGGGCTTTCGGGGCGGTCGCTGGCGCCCCATTGGCTGATGACGCGCGTGGTGAGCGTGTGGTCGGGCGCCCAGTCGATGATCATCAAGAAGCCGTCGCCGAAGTCGCCGTTGAGGCGACCATCCGGATCATCGTGCCAGCGGATGGCGCGCAACACGTCCGGTGCGCCCTCGAGCGGGAGATCGACATTGCCGCGACGCAGACGGAGCACGTCGCCAAGCGGCGGGTCAAGCCGGCCGAAATGGGATTGCAGATGCGCTGCGGCGGTGCGCGCTGCTTCAACTGGCGTTGGCGGCGTTCCGCCAGCGCGTTGAGCATTGTAGATCGCTTGATACATGATGCCGACTAGCGCGGCGGCCGGGCTATCGTTGTTGGCGCGCCGATCCCAGGAGCGCAGCAGGTTTTGGATCGCAGCTAGTTCGGAATCGTTCGTGGAATCGGCTGCGAGGATTTCGTTGATCGCGGCTACCGTTTGCGAGCGCTCGCTTGAGGTCAGATCGAACTTTGCGGCGAGCAATTGCTCTTCGCTGATGCTGCGGAGTGGCGAAAGGATCTCGACGGCGCGGTAGCCGCGGTTGGTGAGATAGGTTTCGATGGCGGGCGCGGCGTCGGGGTATTGCTCCGGACGCATGTCGGCGCTTGGGTCGGTGGACGACCACGGCGCGCCGTTGGTGCTGTAGAGCCAGCCGCTCGATGGATTGTCGAGCACTGGCGCGTCGAGACGGTCGTCCATCGCCCAGATGTTGGCGCTTGTGTCGCCCGCGAGGCAGCCGGAATAATCGTAGCCTTCCGGGCGGCGCGGCAAGATTGCGTTGTAGTGATAGGCGATGTGGCCGGTGTTGTCAGCGTAGAGGAAGTTGAACGAGGGGATGGCGCGCATCGACATTGCTTCGCGCCATTCTTCGTAATTGTGTGCGTGGCCCATGCGATAGAATTGTTCGAGCGGGCGGATTTCGCCGGCGCCGGCGTAGCGCACAGCAACCCAACCATCTGCTGTCTCGAAAGCAGGACCGTGTTCGGTGTAGCGGAGCGTGCGTGGGATCGGGACGGTGACAGGTCCCATTTTTACCCAAAGCCAGATTTGGCGCGTGCGGAAACGCTTCCATTCGCCGTCGAAGAAATACTGATCGCGATGGGCGTTGTCGGTGGTGAGGCGATAGATGTCCGCCAGATCCGGTAGGTTTACGGTTGCAGCGTAAGCGATGTCGCCGTTGGTGCCGAGCACTGGGAACGGCGAGCCGGGGAAGAGGCCGCCATACATGCGCCAGCCGGTGTCGGATGAAACACCGGCTTCGTACCACGCGACCGGGCCAGCCCATGGCTGGTGCGAATTGACGATGAGGCGCGTGTGGCCGTCGCTGGAACGACGAGGGCTAACGGCGAATGCGTTAGAGCCGTTGTCGATGATGTCGGCAGTCGCTTCGTGCACGGCGCAGGGATGGCCCTCTTTGTTGGCGACCATGCCGAGTGTGCGCTCAAAGCCCCAAAAGAGGGGCACGGTAAGCGCTGAGCCGGCAACAACGTCGCGTGCGGTGACGTTGCGGGCGCCGGGAAGCACTTCTTCAGGGTGTTCGACGCCGTAGGCGTTGAGGCCGTCGGCGTAGCCTTGCGCCACTGCGCGGAACTCCGGCGAAATGCGTGTCTCGAACCCCGCATCAACAGCTTCTTGGATGCCGAGCAAGTTCCAGAGGAAATCGGATTTCGCGCCGTCCTCACCTAGGTGCGCACCGAGACGACCGCGAGCCGCGAGTACGACAAGTTGAACGGTGGCGAAATTATCCTGGGCGTGCGCGTAGCCAATGCCGTAAGCGGCTTCTTGGTCATCGCGCCCATGCACGTTCGGCACGCCGTAGGCGTCGCGGGTTATGGTGGGGTTATATTGACGCGCGGGCGCCAAAGGCGCCGGCGTGCAACTGCTGATCGCTATCGCCGCGACCAATATCGCCAACCCGCGCATGTAACTCTCCCCCAAGCTTGCCGGATTTGGTAGCGCAGAGCGGCCCGCAACGGAAGAAAGCGTTTTCAACTAGGGCGGCGTCCCTCTAAAGAGAGCGGCACTTAAGGCTGCGAGGACTTCGATGAGTTACGGCGACGTGGTGACAACGCTTACCGGAGGTTCGGGTAAGCAATACATGTTCAACATTCATCCCCGCAGCACGACGTTTCAGGCGAAGCCAGGCGTTTACGTGATGGCGCGCGAGAAGGCCGGCACGCCCAACACGTACGAATTTTGCTTTGTCGGAGAGACAGCAGATCTCTCCAAGCGTCCCCTTAGCCCAGACAAACAGCCGTGCTTCAGCAAGTTTGGCGTGACGCTGATCTTCCTGATCGAGGAGTTCGACGCAAACAAGCGCGCGCAGGTGGTTCGCGATCTAGTGCAAGCGTACGTTCCGGGCTGCAACACGCTTTAAGCGCGCCTGCTTTTGCGCTAACCAGCGGGCATGACGCTTCAACAAAATCTCGCCCGCGCGGGCAGCACAAAATTTCCGACCCATGCAGTGATCGACGGCGAGTTGGTCGCGGCCAAGAGCGGCAAGACATTTGACAATGTCGGGCCGCGTGATGGGAAGGTCGTTTCTAAAGTCGCCGCCGGCGATGCCGAAGACATTGATGCTGCGGTAAAGGCAGCGCGCGCGGCGTTTGAGGACGGACGTTGGCGTAACAAGCATCCGCGCGAAAAGAAGAAGATCATGTTCAAGCTCGCCGAGCTGATGGAGCGTGATCTGGAAGAGCTGGCGTTTCTTGAAACGCTCGATATGGGCAAGCCCATTCGCGACACGCGCTCGGTGGACATTCCAACAGCGATTAATTCGATCCGCTGGTATGCGGAAGCCCTGGACAAAGTTTACGGCGAGGTAGCGACGACGCCGTCCGATCGCTTGAGCTTTATCGTGCGTGAGCCGCTTGGTGTCGTCGGCGCGATCGTGCCGTGGAATTTTCCGCTGCACATGGCGTGCTGGAAAGTTGCACCGGCGCTGGCGACTGGAAACTCGATCGTGCTGAAGCCGGCGGAGCAATCACCGTCGACCGCCTTGAAGCTTGGTGAGCTGGCGCTTGAGGCGGGAATTCCGCCGGGCGTGCTCAACGTTGTGCCGGGTTTTGGTGAAACGGCAGGGCGGGCGTTGGCGCGGCACATGGATGTCGATCTCATCGCGTTCACGGGCTCAGGCGAAGTTGGCCGCAAGCTCATGATTTACGCGGCCGAGAGCAATCTGAAGCGCGTCGCATTGGAGCTTGGTGGCAAAAGTCCGCAGATTGTGTTTGCCGATGCAGAAGATCTCGACGCCGCGGCGGATGCTGCCGCGTGGGGGATCTTTTTCAATCAGGGCGAGATTTGCAACGCGGCGTCGCGGCTGTTGGTCGAGGCGTCGATCAAGGATGATTTCCTTGAGCGTGTGGTGAAGCGCTCGAAACAATACATGCCGGGCGATCCGCTGGACCCTGAAAGTGTTGCGGGCGCGTTGGTCAGCGAAGGCCAGATGAAGCGTGTGCTCGGTTACATCGATACGGCGCGCAAGGAAGGCGCCAATATGGCCTTGGGCGGCAAACGCGTGCGCGAAGAGACGGGCGGCTATTATGTCGAGCCGACCGTTTTTCATCGCATGGATAATTCGCACACCTTGGCGCGTGAAGAAGTGTTTGGGCCGGTGCTGGGTGTGCTTGGCTTTACCGACGAAGATCACGCGGTGAAGATCGCTAACGATACGGTCTACGGGCTCGCATCAGGCTTGTGGACGGCGAACATCTCGCGCGCGCATCGTGTGGCGCGGAAGCTGCGGACTGGGCTGGTGTGGATCAATGGTTGGGATGCTTGCGACATCACCGTGCCGTTTGGCGGCGCGAAGCAATCAGGCTTCGGGCGCGATCGCTCTCTGCATGCGCTTGAGAAATACACCGAGCTCAAGGGCATCTCGATCACGTATAAGCCGTGAGCCTAAGCGATCTCATTGCGCGTGAGACGCAGCGCTATCTCGATACGCATCCGAAAGCTGCAGCCGAAGCGACGCGGCTGAAGCAGCATTGGCTGTTTGGGGCGCCGTTTCATTGGATGAACGATTGGGCCTCGCCCTCCGCGATGATCGCGGAGGATGGTGAGGGCGCGATTCTCACCGATATCGACGACAACACGTATGACGATTTTTGCCTCGGCGACACACCGGGGATGTTTGGGCATGGGCGGCCGGAGATTGCGCGCGCGGTGGTGGAGCAAGCGCGGCGTGGGGCAACGTTTATGTTGCCGACGGCGGAAGCCGCTGAAGTGGGTGCGTTGCTGGCCGAACGGTTTGGGTTGCCGTTTTGGCAGACGACGCTCTCTGCGTCGGACGCAAACCGCGCTGTGATCCGTTGGGCGCGGGCGGTGACGGGGAAATCCGTCATCGTTGTGTTCGACGGCTGTTATCACGGCATGGTCGAGGATTGTTTCGTTGAACTGCGCCATGGGCGCACGCGGCCGGATGCAGGGCTGATCGGCCAAGTGTTCGACATGACGCGCACTACACGCGCGGTGCCGTTCAACGATATCGGGGCGCTGGAAGCAACGTTAGCGCAGCAGGACGTGGCGGCAATCATCGCCGAGCCCGCGATGACGAATTGCGGGATGATCTTGCCGGAGGCGAATTACTGGAAACGTGCACAGGCGCTGGCGAAGAAAGCCGGCGTGCTGCTGGTGCTGGATGAAACACACACGCTGTCGAGCGGGCCGGGAGGGGCGACGAAGGCGTGGGGCTTGGCGCCGGACGCGCTGGTGATTGGCAAGGCGATCGCGGGCGGCTTTCCGGCGGCGGTGTGGGGCGTGAGTGCGGAGCTGGCCGAGAAGATCGCGGCTGTGCCGCGGGGCTCGGGGCGGTCAGGGATCGGGACGACGCTTGCGGGCAACTCGATGGGGATCGCAGCGATTGGCGCGACGTTGCGAGAGATCGCGACACCGGAAGCTTACGAGGTGATGCTGAAGGGCGCCGACGAGTTGGTCGCCAAGCTACGTGACGTCATCGCGAAGCGGGCGCTGCCTTGGTGCGTGGTGCATGTCGGCGCGCGGGCGGAGATTGTGTTTGCGCCGGAGCCGCCAAAGGACGCGGCGGCTATGAAGCCTGCGTTGGCGCAGAGTGAGTTGAACCACGCGCTGCACCTGTATCTCATTAATCGCGGCGTCTTGATCGCGCCGTTTCACATGATGATGCTGGTTTGTCCGACGACGACCACGCAACAGATTGACCGGCTCGTCGCGGCGGTCGATAGCTTTACGCAAGAGTACGCCAAAGAAGCAGCTGCATGACCATCGCCGATCCGAAGGAAGTCAAAGCCTTCCTCGACAAACATCCTGAGATTCAGTTTTTCGAGATTGTGTTCACGAACCTTGCGGGTGTGCCGCGCGGGAAGCGTTTGCGCCGTCATGAGATTGAGGCGGTATACGAGACCGGGCGGTTCTTGCCTGGCTCGATCCTCGTGAATGACATCACGGGTCAGGACGTCGAGGCGACGGGTTTGGTCTGGGAAGATGGCGATGCGGATCGCGTCGCGCGGCCGATCGCTGGCCGGATCACGCCGGCGCCGTGGCTTGGGGCTGATGTCGCGCAAGTGCCGATGACGATGTACGAGCTCGACGGCAAGCCGCACGATCTCGATCCGCGCCACGTGCTGCAGCGCGTGATCGATCGGTTCGCGGCGGATGGGCTTGTGCCTGTCGTGGCGTGCGAGCTGGAATATTATCTCGTCGATGCGCGTCGCACGGCGAATGGCAAGATCCAGTTGCCGCCGTCGCCGCTGACGGGCGATCGGGCGACGCAGCATCAGGTGTATGGTTTGCGCGAAGTGGAGGAGGCGTCGGGCTTTCTGCGCGATCTGTGGGCGTCTGCCGATGCGATGGGCGTTCCGCTGGAAGGTGCGATCAGCGAATACGCGCCGGGGCAGTTGGAATTGACGCTGAAGCATCACGCTGATGCGCTACGCGCTGCCGATGATGCTGTGCTTTACAAGCGGGCGGCTAAAGGCGTGGCGCTTCGTCATGGCTGCGAAGCGACATTCATGGCGAAGCCGTTCGCCGACCTTGCGGGCTCGGGCATGCACCTGCACGTCAGCGTCAACGACAAGGCGGGCAAGAACATCTTTGCGTCGGATAAGCCGGAAGGTGAGCCAGTGTTGGCGCACGCGGTCGGCGGCATGAAGAAGCTGCTGGGCGACTCGATGGCGATCTATGCGCCGAACGCGAATTCCTATCGTCGCTTCAAGGCGAACTCGTACGCGCCGGTCGCACCGACTTGGGGCGTCAACAACCGGACGGTGTCGTTCCGTGTGCCCGCTGGCGCGCCGAACACGCGTCACATCGAGCACCGCGTCGCCGGCGCGGATGCGCACCCGGCGCTTGCATTGGCCGCGCTTCTTGCTGCGGTGCACTATGGCATCACGAATAAGGTCGATCCGGGGCCCGCGATTGTCGGCGATGGGTACGCGCAAGCCGAAGGCGGCGAGAAGATCACTACCAATTGGTTCGCGGCGACCGACCGCTTCGCCGAGTCCGCGGTCCTGAAGGACTATCTGGGTGAGCGATTTGTGCGGATGTACGCGATCGTCAAACGGGTTGAGCAGGATCGCTTCCAAAGCATGATCCCGGATATTGATTATGACTGGTATTTGCGGGGTTGTTAGCGGTTTGTTGGAAGTGGAGCATGAGAGTTGAATAAAGGCCGGCGGCGGACGAACGA
>JAPLOL010000150.1 GCA_026400735.1 Alphaproteobacteria bacterium
TTCGGTGACACCGATTGCCTTGGCGCCCTCGGCGATCGAGGAGCCTTGCGACGTGAGCACTTCAACTTGTCGCAGCTTCGCGACGATCTCCTCCGGCGTGTAACGCTTCCGGGGCATGATTTCCCTCCAAAATCTCGGTCCATCCTAACTTCAAGGTCGGACGCGTTTGAAGGGGCAGGGTCAATCCGCGGCAGCCACATGATCAGCGTTGCGCCCACAACGCCAATCGCCGTTGCGCCGGCTGCAAGCGTCATCACGCCAGCCGTCGCAAACTTTGCCGCGGCCCCGCTGCGCTTTGCCCAGAGATAAAGCTCAAGCACGGCGAGCGGCAGCAGATAGCTGCCGTAGACGACAGCCACGTTCGTCGGCCCACTCAGATCATCGGTCATGCCCGGCGGACGCCCCTGCACAATTACGATCAAGCCGCCATACATCAGCCGTTGAAACCACACGCCGCTCACGGCAATGAAAAGCCGCAACGCCCAACGGTGGTGGTCTTCAAAGCGCCGCGCCATCGCCAACCGCCACGTCATCAGCGCGAACACCACGATGAGCAAGCCATTGATCGTGGTGCCGACATTGCTCGCCACACCACCAAGCTGGTCGCGCGCCCACGTCATGTAGATAGCCGCGACGCTCGTTACCAACGCGATCACGACATAGAAGCGCCCATTCCAGCGATGAAAGCCGCGCGCATTGTTGCGCACGAACGGCATCAATTGCAGCGTGCCGGCGATCGTGATCCAGAACGCAATGGCGATGTGGATGATCATCGCAACGTTGCCCGCAAAATCACCAGCGATGAGCCCGCCGTGCATGATCTCGTTCCAAGCGGGCCAGTTCCCCGCGAACGCAGACGCACCGTACTGAACCGCAATGTAGTAGGCGAAAATCCACTGCCCGATCGCAGCCGGGATAGACCACAACACGCCTGACGCGCGTAGGATCGCATCTGCCGACACCTTAGGCGCCGCGCGCGCAACGACAGCTTCGCTCATGCGCATCTCCACGCGAAGCCGCACAAAACGAGCGACTATCGATTGGCGATACGCTATCGCCGGCTATCGATATGACGCCATGACGCCACGCATCAAACGCATGATCGCAAGCGACAATCCGAATGCGTGAGGAAAGCGTCTCCTCCGGCTTCGTGTTGGGCTTACTCGGCTACGCCGTCACGCGCGGCGCAGATCGCGATGCATTGCTCGCCGCAGCCGAGATAGATGCATCACTTCTAACCGATCGCGACGCGCGCGTGCCCTACGCGCGCTACATCGCCCTCATGCGTGCGGCGAAAGCCGCCACAAATGATCCAGCACTGGCGCTCAACTTTGGCCAAACCGTCGACGTCTCCGACATCTCAGTCCTCGGCCTCATCGGCCAAGCCTCCGACACGATGCTCGAAGCGTTCGAACAATTAAACCGCTACGTGCGCCTCATCATCGACGTCGAGCTACAAGGCGAAGATCGCTTCGCTTTACGCCGTGACCCGCGCGGCCTCTGGTTCACCGACCTACGGGCAAACCCAAACGCCTTCCCCGAACTCACCGAAAGTGCACTCTCACACATCATCGCCGGCCCACGCCGCCTCGGCATGCCGAACTGGGTGACAGAAGTACGCGTCACCCATCCAAAGCCCGCGCACGCGGTGGACTATGAGCGCATCTTCGGCGCGCCAGTGCTCTTCGGCAGCGATCGCAACGCCATGCGCATGGAAGAGAGCATCGTCGGCTATCCAGTCGGAAAACTGCCGCGCTACGCGTTCGGCGTCTTAATCGATCACGCCGACGCGTTGATCGAGGCCCTCGACGCATCCGGCACCACGCGCGGCCGCGTCGAAAGCTTGCTGATGCCAATCTTGCACAAGGGCGAGGCAAACATGGATGCGATCGCGGCCAAGCTCGGCTTCAGCCGCCAAACCCTCTATCGCAGCCTCAAATCCGAAAACGTCACCTTCGAACAAGTGCTCGATGAGCTACGTCAACGCATGGCGCTCGATTACATCGCCGCGCGCAAAGTCTCCGTGAACGAAACCGCCTATCTCGTCGGCTTCTCCGATCCGGCTTCGTTTTCGCGCGCCTTCAAACGCTGGACCGGCAAAAGTCCGCGCGAGTATCGCGGTGCGCAATAATCATTGCGTGCGGCGGTAGAGGTATTCCTGTCCGGCCTGACGAAAGACGAAGGTGGACGCGCCGGCGTCAAAGGTCACGGTGACGTTCTCTTCGCGGATAAAAAAGAGCGTTTCGGATTCGGCAAACAAACTCAGCCGGTTTGGCCCCGACACCAACACCAACCCATCGCCCTCGCGCGTAATCGTCATCAAGTCATCGGGCGCGTATGCGTACGTGCCAGTGTAACGATCCAGCACGCTTGCGGGCAAAGGAATCGCGACACGCAGCGGAATGGGCGACACGTCCACGCTATTGCTGGGATCAAGCACGCGCAGACCAATGTCATCAACGCCAATGCCTGTTTGCATATTGGCGTAAGCAATCACGCCTTCGGCGCCAGGCGCGACAGCCATGTACGCCCGCACGCCGCCACCGCTGCCGTTGCTCCAACCCAAAGTGCGCCCGTTGCGCTCGATCACGCGCCAACCAAGCGCCATCTGCGTCTGCGCATCGGGACCTGAACGGCGCGTCGTGAACATATCGCGCGCGGCTTGCGCGAGCGGCGTGTTGAACGGCTCTGTCCACAGCGCTAAAAACTTCCGCAAATCACGCGCTGTCGAGAACAGGCCGCCCGCCGGCGCCAATGCGCCGAAGTCCCAAACATTCGCGGGTACGAACTCCATATCGTAACCTTGGATTAACCGTGCACGCGTGGCCGTGCTCGGCGTCAAGCTCGTCGCGCGCATACGCAACGGCGTCAGAATGCGTTCTCGCAGGATCGTCTCATACGGCTTGCCAAGCCGCGCGCTCAGCGCGGCGCCAAGCAGCGCAAAACCATAGTTCGAATATTCAAACGCAGACCCCGGCGCGCGACTCAATGTCGTTGCCGCTATGTCAGCGCGCAAATCGGCATCCGAATAGCCCGCGTACGGATTGTCTCGACTGCGATCGACGCGGCTTGGCGGGCGTAGCGGCAATCCGCTCGCGTGTGTCGCCAAGTCAGCCAGCACAATGGCTCGGCCCTCAAAGCTTGGCACACTCACATCGAGATACGCCGCAAGCGAGTCATCCAGCGCTACCTCGCCCCGCATCGCAGCATCGCTTAGTAACAGCGCCGTAAAGATCTTCGTCAGCGACGCAATCTGAAACGGCGTGTCGAGCGAGACACCAGACGCACTTTCACGGGACACTGTTCCATGACGAACCGTCCAAGCATCGCGCGCTTGTACGACAGACACCAGGCCGCCCGTGCCACGATGCTGCGCATCGATCCGTCCAGCCAGCAGCTCCGCAATATCCTGCCGCGATCCCGCAACTGCTTCCTGTGCGCGCGCTTGACCACACGCGCAGACGCTCGCAGCAAGCGCAAAGGTCAGCGCACCTCGTCGCGAAACTCCTCGATCGCCCTGCTGCACGCTCCGCTCCCCGCATCTGAGCCAGGTTGAACACGCGGGCGAAGCCAGCACAACCAACATGACCAGCTCTGCCTATCGCGGCGGCTAGACGCACACGTTACGGCAAGCTCTGGTGTTCGCGCCGAATGAGGGCATCATCCGCGCATGAACGTGCTGCTGATCGTCTCCGCGATTGCAGGCTTCGGCTCGGCGATCGGACATTCGTACTTGAGCGAACGCTTCGTGCTCGGGCCGTTATTGGCCGCGCCCGGCGACAATCGCGTCTGGCGAAGCGCCGCCAACCATCGGCTCATGCGCGCGATGTGGCACCTGCCGTCGTTCGCGTGGGCGCAGATCGCGGCGGCGACGCTTTGGGTCGTGTTCAGCCCGGAAGCACTGGACGCGCAAGCAAAGGCAATGCTCGCCTTCTTCGGGGTCGACGCCTACGGGATGTCCGCCATCATCAACGCGCTCTGCATGCAGAAACCGCACATCGGAAACATCTTGCTGAGCGTAGCGGGCCTGACGTTGTGGTTCGGGCTCTACAGCTAGATCGCCGTCATCCCGCCGTCGACGACGAGCTCGCTGCCTGTCACGAACGCCGCCGCATCCGACGCCAAGAAGGCCACCGCGTTGGCGACATCGATATCGCGCCCCATCCGCTTCAACGGATGCCGCTCAGCGAAATTATCGCGGATCGAGTTCGCGCCTTGCCCAGTGACAGCGCTGATCACAGTCGCCGCTTCCGCCATCATCGGCGTATCGATGATCCCCGGGTGCACCGAATTGACCCGTACTTTCAGCGGCGCGGCTTCTAGCGCCGCGCCTTTCGTCATCAGCCGCACTGCACCCTTCGAGGCGTTATACGCCAAGATATTTGGGCCACCGACAATCCCCGCCACCGACGAGATGTTCACGACGGCGCCGCCGCCATCCCATTGATGCGCACGCTCAGCGATTGCCGGAATGCAATGCTTCAATCCAAGAAAAACGCCTTCAACATTGATCGCCTGCATCTTGCGGAAGCTCTCCAATGTCTCTGCAGCCATCGGCTTCACCCAGAACACGCCGGCATTGTTGACCAGAATATCGAGCCCGCCAAATCTCTCCTTCGCGAATGCGACAGCGGCGATCCACTCGTCTTCGCTCGTCACATCGTGCTTCACGAACGCACCGCCGACCGCGGCTGCGCTCTCCTCGCCATCGAGAATATCGCTGACGACAACCTTCGCGCCCTTCGCCGCCAACGCCTTCGCCGACGCCGCGCCAAGCCCCCGCGCTCCGCCTGTCACCAGCGCCACACGCCCTTTAAGTTCGCTCATTATGTTCTCCCGTTTTGAGCAAGCGTGGCACGCAATGTCGTCCCGTGCTACTCGTGCCGCAGCGGGAGCAGTTATGTCATCGAAGCGGTTGCGGCGGCGTTGTCCGCTCGGCCTTCAACGATCTCAAGCTGACGCTATTGAGGCGCTGGTGCTTGATTGGCGCCATGTTGGGCCTGTCGAAGCACATCAACCGGATTGATCATGGAGCGCGGCGCCTGCGCGGCCGGAGGCCGCGCGCTCCAAACTTCAAACCATATTCCCTTGCAATCCGGCCGAATTGCCCTAATTGCACCGGCTGATCGCGTGTCGGCGGAGCGTCCGCGCGGTTGTTGTTTCTGACGCCGCCCATAGGAGCACCTCCCGTGGCTGACACCAAAATCGACACCAACCGCAAAGCGGAACTTCTCTCCTCG
>JAPLOL010000063.1 GCA_026400735.1 Alphaproteobacteria bacterium
ATCGATGCCCTGCAGGATCACAAGCAAGGCGCGCTTGCGCAACCCTGACTTCTCGCCAGGCGCCACCAACACGCTGTCATCGATCTGCTTTGAGAGTTTTACCATCCGCCAAGCATACAAAGAAAAAGGCCCACCGCGAGGTGGGCCTTTGAACTTCGCCAATGAAGCGAACTTACGATGCGTAGTATTCGACGACCAGGTTCGGTTCCATCTGAACCGGATACGGCACGTCCGAAAGTGTCGGGATGCGCGCGTAGCGGCAGGTCATGCCCTTGGTATCGATTTCGAGGTAGTCCGGCGTGTCGCGTTCGCCGCTGGCGAGCGCTTCAAGCACGATCGCCATCGACTTCGACTTCTCGCGCACTTCCAGCACGTCGCCCGGCTTCACCAGGTACGATGCGATGTTGACGCGCTTGCCGTTCACTTTGACGTGGCCGTGGTTCACGAACTGACGGGCCGAGAACACGGTCGGCGTGAACTTGGAGCGATACACCACCGCGTCGAGACGGCTCTCGAGCAGACCGATGAGGTTTTCGGCCGTGTTGCCTTTCCGGCGCGCAGCTTCTTCGTAGGTCTTGCGGAACTGCTTTTCGGTGATGTTGCCGTAGTACATACGGAGCTTCTGCTTCGCGACAAGTTGGAGGCCGAAGTCAGAGGTCTTGCCCTTGCGGCGTTGGCCGTGTTGGCCCGGGCCGTACTGGCGCTTGTTGACTGGTGATTTCGGACGGCCCCAGAGGTTCTGGCCGAAACGGCGGTCCGACTTGTATTTAGCTTGGATACGCTTCGTCATGCGCTAGCGGCGCCTTCTTCTTCTGACGGGGCCCGGCAACCTCACAAACGAGATTGCGACTACCCTGGCGGTTCGCCCGTCAACCAGCATCATCCCTCGCCCGGAACGAAGTCCGGCTCGGGAAAGCGGGGCTTTTGGTGGAAGCGAGGGCGAATGTCAAACGTGAGCGATCGCCCGTTGACAGAGATTACTCTCTACTCTAGAGTTCTCTCGTTGCTTGGAGAACCTCATGCTGTCCCGCCGCGCCCTGATCCTGTCACTGGCCATCACCATTCCGCTCATCACCTTCGACGCGAGAGCTGCGGACATCGCCTGCTCACCGCGGCCGGCAGCGCCGTTCGAAAGTCGCGATGTCACCGACGATGGCTTGGTTGGCATCTACTTCCATGGCTCCAGCACACCCGGCCCAGCCTTGCTTGTGCTTGGCGGCTCCGAAGGCGGCATCAACGGCGCACGCTCACTTGGCAACGCCTTCGCCGCCCAAGGCTACAACGTCCTCGCACTGGCTTACTTCGGCGCCGACGGCCTGCCCGCGAACATGCAGGAAGTGCCGCTCGAATATTTCGACCGCGCTGCCGATTGGCTCGCACGCCAACCTGAGGTCGATGCAGAGCGCATCGGCATCTACGGCGTCTCCAAAGGCGGCGAGGCCTCGCTTCTCATCGCCAGCCACAACCCGCGCTTTCGCGCCGTAGCGGCTGGCGTGCCGTCGAACGTCGTCTGGCAAAACATCAACCGCCAAGACTTCACGCCGCGCTCAAGTTGGACCGCAGGCGGACAACCTCTCGCCTACGCACCCTACGATTTCAGCCACGGCTTCACATCGATTTTCGCGCTCTACAACGGCACACTCGAAAACGGTTCAACGCCTGCGGACGCGATTATCCCCGTCGAACGCATCAACGGCCCGGTTCTTTTGCTGTCCGGCCGTGAAGACACAATGTGGCCCTCCTCGCGCATGTCCGATGCCGTGATCGCGCGCCTCGATGCGAACCACTTCGCTTTCCCGCACACGCATCTTGCGTTCGACAACGCCGGCCACGCCGTCGGCTCCGTCCCGCAAGCACAAACCAACCAACAATACCCCGACCGCATCGTAGGCGGCACGGACGAAGGCAATCTTGCGGCGCGCCGCGAAGCCTGGGCCGCGCTCACCTGCTTTTTCGACCGCTCGCTTGCACGCTAGAAGGTACGCAACGCCATGGACCAAAAAGAAGCTCTGCGCGCATTGGACGACATCCAAGGCGCGAAGGAAAAATCCTCAGCACTGCGCGGCTACGCAGCAGGCGGCATCTACATGATCGTCTGGGGCATCGTATGGATCGCCGGCGGCGCCTCCAGCTTGCTCTCGCCTGAGATCGGCCGCTGGGGTTGGACCGTTTCCGTGCTCGCCGGCGTCGTCGCCAGCATTGCCATCGGTTTCCGATCGCCCGCCGCCGGCGGCAAAGGGGTGATGGGCAAAGTCATGCTCACTATGATGACCATGGCCGCAGTCTCGATCGCTATTTCATTCGTGCTCAACATCGGCGACTTGCGTGAAGCGACCGCACTACAAACCATTCTGGTCGCAGGCGCCTACATGGCCTTCGGCGTCTGGCGCGGCGCACGCATCTTCGTGCTCGGCGTTGCACTAGGCGCAGCGGTGCTCATCGCTTGGTTTTTCCTCGCCGATCGGTTTGAGATGGTCGTCGGCATCGCCGGCGGCGTCATGCTCATCCTCTCAGGCATCTTGCTGCGGAGAGCCTGATCATGGATGCGCCCGACGAAATCATTCACCAAAGCCTGCGCCTGAAGATCATGTCCGCGCTCCGCAACGAGCCGAACCAAGCGCCGCTCGAATTCAAACGCTTAAAAGCCATCACTGGCGCCACCGACGGCAATCTCGGTCGCCAAATCACGACGCTCGCCGAAGCCGGCTACGTCGACATCACCAAGGACTTCTACCAGAACCGTCCGCGCACCCGCGCTCAAATCAGCACAAAAGGCATCGCCGCGTTCGACGCACACGTCGCCTACCTGAAATCGCTACTGGGCTAGCGCGGAATGATCAGCTGATCGTAAAGCACGCGCCAGCCATCTGGCTGGCGCTGCCACATCCGAGCGTAAATGCTGGTCACTGGTTGCCCGTTCGCGGTCCAGCTCGCTTCGCCGAGCACCATCACGAGGTCACCGCCCGTCGATGCTTCAACGCGCGATATCCGATACGTCACGTCCGCAGGACCGCCGTTTACAGCTCCTATCGCAATCGCTGCCCGCGTCCGCGCCACCCACGCATCCGGCGCGAAGTGAAAACCACCTGTGCGCTCCAACGCCGTCACCGCGTCAACTGCCGCCTGAGCACTCGCCTCGCCATCGACCGCCGTCGTCGCAGTCGCGACGTCGCCACCGGGCGCTGTCAGCGAACCTGCATTTGCGATCGGCCCAACTCCGCCGTCATAGATCCATCTCCAAGATCCATCGGCCTGCCTGCGCCAAACCGTGAAGTAATGACCGCGCGCCGTGTGCGCCTCGTCGAAGCTGACTGCGCCCGTCGTGAACCCAAAATCAGCCGAGCGGGAGATTGCTGCGAATGCCGGCCACCAGAAGAGATTGCGATTGCCGTCGTCCGGCGTGTTCGCCAGCTCCGCCGGCGCATCCGCGTATCCGGTCGGCTGCCCAAGCCGCCCATCCGGCGCAACGAACTCACGAAACGCCGGCATCCAGCCGACTTCTCCCGCGCGCGCCGCGAACGCCCGCTCAGCCGCAACGACCGGTGAAGCATCCGGCGCCTCCGCCCGCGGCGCACTCGCGCACCCGCTCAACGCCACCACCGCGATCAGAAAAGCTCTCATCCGCCCAGCCACAGCGCGCCGCCGCGGCCGTCAACAAAGCTTGCGACGACCGTTCCGGTCCTCGCGACCATTGCCACGCGCAGCGCCTTTAACGTTTCGGAAAGTGCATTTGAGCACACGTGGTAGGTTGAAGGAGTCTCTACGGTGCCGGTCGTGCTGCGCCACAATGCGCTCTTGGAGCTGAACGTCGCCGAATATCACGGCGCGGTCACGTTCACCGAGCTCAAGGCTGTCGCCGACTATCTCGCGGTCCATCGCTCGTTCCTGAAGTGCGATTGCCTCAGCATCGTTTTTCCGAGCGCTCATTTCGACGGCGTCCCGCTCGAAACGCTCAACGATCTGTTCGGCCGCTATAAGGGTATGTACGAGCCGATCAACTTCCAGATCATCCGTCGCTCCGCCTGGATCTGCTTTAGCCCCGCGGCGCAGGCGCATGTGGATCACTGGAGCGGCAAGCGCGAAGCGCGCGAAGCCATGTCGACGACGCTCCAGCAATTCGCAAGTTTCGAAGAAGCCGGCGATTGGCTCGTGCTCAGCGAAGCTGAGACGCTCGCGTTACAAACCGGCGCCGGCTTTGACGAACTCATACGCTTTGACGAAGCGCCCAATATCGCCCAAACCCGCGCAGGTTAGGAGACGCCGCTTTGCCGATCGTGCTCCGCCACAACGCCACGCTCGAACTTAGCCGCGTCGAATACACCGGCGTGATGCGTGCGCAAGATCTCCATGACCACGCCGCGTTCAACGCCGCCAATCCCGTCTGGCTCGGTTTCGACTGCATCAGCGTCATCCACGACGATGTCGACGTCTCGGGCATTTCACTCAACAATCTCGACGGCGTCTTCACGGCGCACCGCGAACTCTTCGAGCCGTTGAACTTGATGTTCATGCGCCGCTCCGGTTGGGTCTGCGAAAGCCCAGCAGGCCAACGTTTCCTCAGCCACTGGCTGACGAAGCGCAACGCCGACAAAAGCCCATGGGCCGATGTCCGCCAGTTCGACAGCTTTGAAGCGGCGAGTGAATGGATGCTGCTCACCCCCGAGAACGCCGATATCTTGAAGAGCGGCGAAGGATTCAACGAAGTTGCGCGCTTCGCCAGCGGCGCAACGCCAACACGATAGGAGCACGCAAGATGCCAATCGTGATGCGTCACAACGAAAGTCTTGAACTCACACGCGTCGATTTCTTCGGCAAACTCCTCCCCGAACACGTGCGCGGCTACGGCGCATACGGCATGGCCAATCCGCACTGGGCCGAGTTCGACACCATGACGTTTGTAGCCGCCGACACCGACGTCAGCGGCATCTCTCCCGCTGACATCGATGGCTTCTTCACCACCTTCGGCCACGTCTTGCGCGCGTCAAATAAGATGGTCCGCCGGCGCACCGGCTGGGTTTGCGACAACGATCTCCACCAAGCCGTGCTTGCGCACTGGCTCACCAAACGCAACGCCAACGTCGAGCCAGACGCTCACGTCCGCCTCTTCGTCACCGGCGAAGCCGCGAGCGAATGGCTGCTCCTAAACCCGAGCGCTGCCGCCGCACTTCAATCCGGCGACGGCTTCACCGAGCTCGCGCGCTTCGATGGCGCCTCGGCTCTCGCGCGCTAGCGCTCAATCCTCTTCGCGCAACGCAGCGAACGCCGCCAACGCCCGCGCCCGCACAACCGTGTGATCCACAATCGGCTCGGGATACGTCTTGCCGAGCGACACACCGGCCTTCGCAAGCACATCCTCGCTTGCAATCCACGGCTGATGAATGAGCTCGTCACTCAGCTTCGCCAATTCTGGAACCCACCGCCGCACGTACGCGCCGTCGGCATCGTAGCGCTCGCCCTGCGTCACCGGATTGAATATCCGAAAATATGGCGAGGCATCCGCGCCCGATCCTGCCACCCACTGCCAAGACGCAGCATTGTTTCCGAGATCAGCATCAACCAGCGTATCCCAAAACCAATCCTCGCCGCGCCGCCAGTCAATCAGCAAATGCTTGATCAAGAACGACGCCGCGATCATGCGCGCGCGATTGTGCATGTAGCCCGTCGCCCACAGTTCGCGCATGCCCGCATCGACGACCGGATATCCCGTTTGTCCTTTTGTCCAAGCCTCAAACGCCGCATCATCATCACGCCATACGAACGCGTCGAACTGCGCGCGCCAATTTGCTTCCGGCAGTGTTGGCCAGTGAAACAACAAATTCGCCGAAAAATCGCGCCACCCCAGCTCGGCGAAAAACTTATCCGCCCCGCGCTGCAAGGCCGGCTCATGCAGCACTGCCGCTTCAATCGAGCGCCGCACCTGCACTGGCGAAATCTCGCCAAAGTGCAGATGCGGCGACAACCGCGACGTGCCGTCTTCGCCCATCAAGTCTCGCCCTTCGGCGTACGCGCTCAGTCGCTGATCAATGAAAGCACTAAGCGCTTTCAAAGCCCCCGCCTCGCCAGGCGTCCAACACGGTTCAAATCCGGTCGCCCAATTCGGCCGAGTCGGCAGCAGCGCCCAATCTTCAAGCCCATCAGACGCAAGCGCGCCGTCCCAGCCTTTGATCTTCTTCGGCGCCGCCGCCAGCGCGCGCATCTCGACTTGCAAACACGCCCGCCAAAACGGCGTGAACACCTTGAACGCCTCCCCGCTCTTGGTTCTCACTTCCCAAGGCTCAAACATCAGCGCGCCGCTGAAGCTCTCGACCGCAACGCCCTGCGCGCCGAGCGTCAGCTTCAGCGCCTTATCGCGCGCGACCGCGAACGGCTCATAGCATCTGTTCCAAAACACAGCCTCAGCGCCGGTCTCGCGCACAAGCTCATGCAGCACCGCATCCGCGCGTCCGCGACGCAAAACGAGCTTGGCGCCCTTTGCATTCAGATCACGCACCAGCGCTTCAAGACTGTGATGTAACCACCAACGCGACGCACCACCCAAACGCCATTTGGCGGGCGTCTCGTCATCAAGCACATAGACCAGCACCAACGGCCGCTTGCTCGCGACAGCTGCCGCCAACGCAGGATTGTCAGCAATCCGAAGATCTTGCCGCAGCCACACAATGGCGGGCGATGTCATGGTCGGACTCTCATCATCCGACATGTACGCGCGCCAAGCCGCCACGGTTCACGCGGCCAGCGCTAGCTTCAGCCCGCGTCGCTCTCCAGATCGTACTGGCTTTGCAGATAATTCTGCAGGCCCATCTGATCGATGTTGAGCAATTGCGTTTCCAAAAAGTCGATGTGCTCTTCGGTGTCGTCCAAGATTTCTGTCAGCAGATCGCGCGTGACGTAGTCCTGCTTCGTCTCACACAGCGTGATGCCGGCTTTGATATCCGCATGGCCCGTCTTTTCAGCGTTCAAATCCGCCGCCAACCGCTCCGGCACGCTTTCGCCGATCTGCAGCTTGTTCAAATTCTGAAGGTTCGGGAAGCCCTCGATCAGCAGCAACCGCTTAATGATGCGGTCCGCGTGCTTCATCTCTTCGATGGATTCTTCGTACGTCTTCTTGCCGAGCTTGCCGTAGCCGTCCGACTGGTACATCCGCGCATGCAGGAAGTACTGATTGATCGACGTCAGCTCGTTCGTGAGAATGACATTGAGCTTCTTGATGACGTCCGCATCGCCCTTCATCGCGCTTACTCCGCTGCGACGAGGCTCCGCTTACCGCAAGCCATGCCGCCGTTAGAAATGCCATCGGCAATCTCGGGAAGGCAGCGCCCGCAGCATGGCTCGCACCCGTGGTGGGCGAGAACCGCTTCCGGACCCTGAGCCCCAGCAGAAATGGCTTCGTCCACTTCCGCCCGAGTCACACCGTTACAGTTGCAGACGTACATCCCGCATTTCTCTGTAAGCAAAGACATTTTCGGCGACTGAGAGTCAGGCGCAACAAAAACATAGCCTGTCGCGACCGCTCCTGCAAGTCATTCGCAGCAGACGCGATGTGCGACGCCGGGACGTCCCTAACCCAGCGCCTTAGCCATAGCCGCCAACCCAGCTTCCATTGAAGCCGCCTGCATCCCCGCCATCCCGTCCGGCAGGAAATCCACGGTCCACACGAACCGGCAGCCGTCGCCGTCCTCAACGACCTGAGCGGCCGCGCTGTAGTGCTGGATCTTCGGGTGATCGAGGATCGCGTAAACCAAGCGCCGCGCGTCATCGTTCGAGCTCACCAGCCACTCGCGCACCTCCGTGCCGTTCGCGAACGTCACCCGGCCGCGCCCCGCTCGGCTCCATCTTTGTCGCCGTCACGAAGCCCGGCGCCATTTCGTGCACCGCCTCAAATTTGCGCAGCACCGCCCAAACCTCATCCGCCGAACGCGCGCTGCGAAACTCTTTCCTGACCGTCGCCATGAGCATCTCCTCTCACGGCATCTCGCCAGAAACGGACGCAGGAGTCTCGCCGTTTCCGGACCGCTTCATTTTTCAGCGGCGCCGCCCGTCCAGATGGCTGGCGATATTCGCTTCGAGCGTCCGCGTCGCATCGAGCAAACTCTGCGCAGTCGAGACGTTGCCCTCCGAGACATAGGCGCGCCAAGCCAGTTGCGTCGTCACCGGCGCCCACGACGGCGCGTTAGGCGCTGCCACATTCGAAATGCCCCGCGACTGGAACAGACGCCCCGCGTAAATCTCGTCGCTAAATGGGCCTGACGAGCGGCCAGATTGCGGGCTTTGCATTCCCATCAATTGATCATCCCACGCACGAGCCGGAAAGCCGTGATCGCGCAGGTATGGAAGCAGCGCTTGATCCACGAAGGACAAGTTGTTTTTGTCGATCACCGCCTCGAGCCGGCGCGCGTAGAAGAAGTATGAGATAATCTCCGCGCGCAGCTCAGCGTCGGAAATGATCTCAAGATTGCCGGAGCTTTGCAGGTCCGTGAACGTCGGGCTCTCCGTCCGCAACGTGCGCCGCATCGTGAGCTGCGTCAGTCCGGTTGCGATTCGCAAATTCCGCTGCGACGTCCGATCATCAGCGATCAGGTCGCCGACGCTGACAGCGAGCCTTGCCTGAAACTGCTCAAACTCAACCTGCTCACGCACTTGGCCCTCGATGCGCTGCAAGTCTCCCTGCAGCTGCGAGAGGTACGCCGACTCCGCCCGGCGATCGGCGGCCGCCTCATTCCAATTGTTGACCTGAAGGCCAAGAAACACACCGACCACGACAATAAGAAAATCGATCCCAACCGCCGTCCATTCCTGCTTGCGCAGATGCTCCATCACGCGACGCAAGATCATGGCGCGCTCCTTCCGCTGATCGCGCGCAGATTTTCGAGGAGACCAGGCGTCCCCTGCTCAAGATTGAGGATGGAGGTCTCAAGGTCGGCGAAGCGGAGCTGCAGCGCCGCCACGAGGACCGGGTCGGCGCGCAACCTAGCGGCCGCGGCAGCGATTTTTTGCGCCGGCAGATCAAGCGCGCACGCGTAGTCGATCGACCCGTCGATGCCTTCAAAATCTCCGGGCTGGATGATGTGGTCGCCACAATGTTCCAGGAGTGCGCGCTGAACGTCGGCAGGCATGATGCGTCGGAAAACCCTGCGATACTCCGAATTCCTGCTTTCGGTTGTGACGACGTCTATGGTGGGATCGCTATAGAGCGTCAGCGCGGTCTCGCGCAGCCGATCGTCGGTGATCAATCCGATGTCGCCGGTGGCAACCATTTCATCATAAGTCGCGCGCCTTGGTCCGTAATAGAGGTACTGACTGGCGCGATAGGCGCTGATGAGGAGCTGCTCATCGGAGAGCCGCGGCCCGTCCGTCAGCGCGCCGACCGCTCGCTCGGCATTGTCGAGCACATCCTTGTAGTAGGCGATGAGATATTCCGTTTGCCACGCCTCATAGCGGAGATCTTCGGCAAGGCGCGCACTATAGACTTCCGCTCTCGCCCGCGCCTCGCGCTCCTCGTTCCAGTTCGTCACCTGCGTCGCGACGAACACGCCCAGCACCACGATCAGAAAATCGATCGCGATGGCGGTCCACTCTTGTTTGCGCAGATGCTCAGCGATGCGGCGCAGGATCATGGCGCGGCCCGCTGAATCCAGCTCTCACGCGTCACCATGGCGATTTCCCCCTCGCCGTCACGCTTAGCCCGGCCAGGCCGCGTCGCGCCAGCCACCATTCTTCAGCGCGGGCGCTTGGGAAACCCATCGCTCTGCGCTATGAGCCCGCCCTTAATGTCTGCAAAAGCCCCCACCATCGGCGTCGTTTCGCTCGGCTGCCCCAAAGCCCTCGTCGATAGCGAGCGCATCATCACGCGCCTGCGCTCCGAGGGTTATGTGCTGAGCGGCAGCTACGAAGGCGCCGACCTTGTCGTCGTGAACACGTGCGGCTTCCTCGATAGCGCCAAAGCCGAAAGCCTCGACGCGATCGGCGAAGCCATCGCCGAAAACGGCAAAGTCATCGTCACCGGCTGCTTAGGCAAAGAAGAAAAACTCATCCGCGAAGCGCACCCAAAGGTGCTCGAGATCACCGGCCCACATCAATACGAAGCCGTCGTCGGCGCCGTGCACACGCACCTGCCGCAGCTGCACGATCCCAAAATCGATCTCGTGCCCGAAGGCGGTTTCCGCCTCACGCCGCGCCACTACGCGTATTTGAAGATCTCCGAAGGCTGCAACAACCGTTGCACCTTCTGCATCATCCCGTCCATTCGCGGCGACCTCGTCTCACGCCCGGCCAACGCCGTGTTGAAAGAAGCAGAGTCGCTGGTGAAGGCCGGCGTCAAAGAACTGCTCGTCATCAGCCAAGACACGTCGGCCTACGGCGTCGACGTCAAATATTCCGAGAGCAAATGGAAGGACCGCATGGTCCGCGCCAAGTTCTACGATCTCTGCAAAGAGCTCGGTGACTTGGGCGCCTGGATCCGCCTCCACTACGTCTACCCGTACCCGCACGTCGACGAAGTTGTCGGCCTCATGGCCGAAGGCAAAGTGCTGCCCTACCTCGACATCCCATTTCAGCACGCCTCACCGAACGTCCTGAAAGCCATGCGCCGCCCCGCGAACCAGGACAAAGTCCTCGATCGCATCAAGAAGTGGCGCGAGATCTGCCCGGACCTCACCATCCGCTCGAGCTTCATCGTCGGCTTCCCCGGTGAAACAGAAGACGATTTCGAAACGCTCTTGGATTTCATCGAAGAAGCCGAGATCGATCGCGCCGGCGTGTTCAAATACGAAAACGTCGACGGCGCGCCCTCACGCGACCTCCCCGGCCACGTCGATCAAGACGATGTCGACGAGCGCTACGATCGCTTCATGGAAGTGCAAACCGCACTCGCGCACCAGCGCCTCCAATCCATGATCGGCAAAACCGTCGACGCCATCTGCGACGGCTGGGACCAAGACGCCGAAGCCTACGCCTTCCGCACCAAAGCCGACGCCCCCGAAATCGACGGCGTCACCTACGTCGACAGCGAAGAAGAAATCGCCGAAGGCACAATCTGCCAACTCGAAATCCTAGGCGGCGAAGGCCACGAAATGGTCGGCGCGCTAGTGGTGTGAGCGCCAATGGCAAGAACGATACTCTCGCTACCCAGAATTGTGATCGCTCTGTTATGGCTTCTTTCGTTGCCAGTGGAGGCGCTGCTTCGCGCGCTCGGTAATACCGAAAGTTCGCAGCTGCTATTGTGGCCCTGGCCATGGATTACATCCGTCGCGTGGGCTTGGGCGTTGCTTACTGTCCTCACGCCCCCAGATCACAAGCCGCCTCGGTTTGCACTGACGCGGCTCTTATACCCATTGTCGATCGGGTTCTTGGCTCTGAGCGCGCTAGTCCCTGACGATTGGCCGAACGATACGTTGCTCCCCCCAAGCTTCTTCGCAATTCTTCTTGCAATTTGGATGATGGGCGTCGCAGCTTACCGGCTCGACAAATTTGAGCACCCAACCCGGCTAAGCATCTTCTGGCCGGCGCAGGCGACCGCATGGTGGACAATGGCCATCCTCGCTTTACCCATCGGCATCTGGTTTCTCAAACCCCGAACGCGCGGTATCGCGCGCTAGCCCGGCAACTACGCGTAACTACGAGCAAGGTGCGAGAACAGCTGACTCTGGGACCAGTTTGAAATGGCGCCCCCAATCAACGCCGCAGTGCTGCAACTCCGCGTCAGGATGGACATCGCGGCCAACATGGCCGCCCTAGAGCGCCTCCTCGCGCCACTGCCGGCACACACAATCGCAGTCGTCCCCGAAGGCGCGCTCTCCGGCTATCTTCCCGAACCAGACTTCGTCACCGGAATCGATCAAGCCGCAACGCACGCCGCCATCGACCGCGCCGCGCAAATCTGCCGCGACAAGCAAATCCATCTCGTCGCCGGCGCCTGCATCCACGACAACGGCGCCTGGCGAAACGCGAGCCTCTATTTCGGCCCACGCGGCGAACGCCACCGCTACGACAAGACTAACCTCGCCCAAAGCGAACGAGGCACGTTCACTCCAGGCAACGCGCTCCCCGTCTTCGACATCCAGATCGACAGAACGCCAGTGCGCCTCGGCATCCAGATGTGCCGCGAAATCCGCTATCCCGAGCAATGGCGCGCCCTCGCCGCCCAAGGCGCGCAAATCATCGCTTACCCCAACAACGCCATCGGCAGCACAATCGGCCATGACCTCTGGCGGGCGCACCTCATCAGCCGCGCCGCCGAAACCCAACGCTTCATCCTCGGCGCCAACAACGCAGCAGCCGATCAAACTTGTCCAACCATGATCGTCGCCCCGAACGGCGTCGCCATCGCCGAAGCGCCAATCGGCCCCGAAGCGATCGCCACCGCGAGCCTTCCACTCGGCGAAGTTTCAGACTGGGTGCTGTCGCAAGCTCGCGAAGACGTTGTCGCTGTCACGCTGCGTTCCGACGAACTATGAGATTCGCCAAAGTCACAGAGAAATGAGCCCGAAGCCTACCGGCGCCGCTCGAACCGCACACCACGCGTGCGCGTCTTAGTCAGCGCGATGCCCGTAACCGCACCATCCGCCCCGCGCTCAAACACGAACGTCCAATACGCATCCCGCCCAGCGAACACGTCTTCATACAGCGGGTCCAACAAGAACGTTTCACCGCGAGGACCACGCGCCCGCAGCACTTCGCCATCAAACGCAACGGTCCAGACTGCCTGCACGTCATCGCTATAATACGCACCAACAAACGCCGCGAGCGCATCGGCGCCAGGCGCCCACGCTGCCACCGGAGCCAACTCGACCGTGCTATTTCCCACGCGCGTCAACGCAACGGACACAATCGCGCCTTGCGCCGAACGGCGCACGACAGCATTGCGCGTGCCTGCACCATTGACGAAGCGATCCACGGCGACCGAGGCGAACGCCGAACCGCCGTTGAAGTGAATACCCGCCTCATCCTGCGTCACCGTCACCAAGGCGCCTGTGCCGACATTGCGATACCGCCCCGCCACATCGACCGCCGCCACAATCACCGGTCGTGACTCACTTTGCGACGCACGCTCGTGCTGCTCCCGCAGAAACAGCGCCGCGAACTGTGGGCCGACATCCTCCGTGTTGATCGCGCCCGCATTACACAACAGCGCCACCGACACGTGCTGCGCCTCTGAGCGCGCAAGATACGCGCGATACCCAGCCGTAGCGCCCGCATGGCTGCTCACCGGATTTCCGGCGATGTCCCCGCTCTCCAGTCCCATCCCATACGCAATGGCCGTCCCATCCGCGAGCGCGCCGCGCGTCGTCGTCAATACGCGCGTCCAAGCCCGACCTGCTCGCGTCGGATGCTCCAAAAACGCGTTCCACCGTTGCAGATCGCCTATGGTGGTGAGCAAGCCTCCCGGCCCGATCACATTCTCACCAGGCATATCGATATGCAAAACGCCGTCATCGCCCGGCGTATAGGCCTCCGCTCTGCCCGGCACGACGCGCGTATAGTCTTCGCGCCATGACGTACGGCTCATCCCCAACGGCGCAAACAATTCGTCGTGCGAGAACGCCGCGAATGATTTCCCACTGACACGCTCCACGATCAGCGCCGCCAGAACGTAATTGGAATTGCTGTAAAGGTACTCTGAGCCTGCCGGAAAATTCAGCCCCCGCTGACGCGCAATGATCGCAAACGCATCGGTCTGACTGAAGCCACTCGCGTCTTCACGCGGACGCCCCGCTAACTCGACCAAATCGTCCCAATTGCGAATACCGCTCGTATGAGTCAGCAGCATGCGCACACTGATCGGCGCGCCGTAATCCGGCATCTCCGCCAGGTAGCGGCGGATGTCGTCGTCCAGCGACATCTGCCCGCGCGCCACCAAAACCGCGATCGCCGCCGCCGTGAATTGCTTCGACACCGATCCGGCCTCGAAAATTGTGTCCGCGCGGATCGCACTTGGTTGCTCAAGATTGGCCAGGCCAAAAACGTGCTCGTAAGCAAGCGCGCCGTTCTGCGTCACCGAAGCCGCGCATCCCGGCCCAGCCGGATCAGCGATATCCTGAAACAGCGCCGCCACTGCCGCCTCGCCGCCTCGCGGCTCCGCCCAAGCTGGCGTCGACGCCGCCAGCAGCGCGATCAAAGTAAAACGGCCATAATCCATGTAGCAAACTCCAGAGAACGCACTGGAGGTGGCGCGAACGCGGCCCTAGGTCGCCTCAAACCCGGCCTTCGGGGGCGATTGGCGGTTTTTGAGACCAGTTTTCGCAGCGCGTTGCCGGTAAGCGCTGGGCGTAACGCCGCGATAAGTCAGAAAAGCACGATTGAAGCTCGCCTTCGAATTGAACCCGGCATTCATCGCAAGCGTGAGGATCGGCGCATCGTTGCTGACGTCATCCAACGCTTCCGCAACGGCGTCGACCCGAATGCGTCCAACCAGTTCGCGGAAGTTTTGCCCCAAGCCCTCGCTTAGCGTCCGCGACAACGTTCGCGGAGACGTCCCCAACTTTTCGGCGAGCGATGCAACATCCAGCGCTTCATATCGCCACCAGCCGGAGGTGATCAGCGCGGTCCGCCACGCTTCGGCCTGAGCCAAGTACGCGTTAGGCGCTTCGACACTCGGCGCCGGTTCGGCCACATCAACCGCGGCCTCGCTCGCCGGATGTACATAGACTGTCGCCGCGTTCCGCCAGCCCAGCAGGCCAAGCGCGTAGGTCAACACCCCGAAAACCACCATCAAAGGAAAACGGTCGAAGTAATCGAGAGGCGTGATGAACCAGGTCGTCATCGCAAAGCCAGTCGCGACCACCAACGTAACCGCGAACGCAAGCAACAGCAGGCGCAAGCCCCAGAGCCGGGCGTCATCGCGATTTGCGAACCTGCTATCGAGCCAAATGCGGTAGCGATCCGCGTCGCGGTAAGCCGAGTACAAGTAGAGCGCCACCGACATCAACCCCAGCGCGGCGCCTACCGGCGCCACCACCTGCAAATGCCCGCCCGTGTACCAATCCCATTTCGCGCCTAACGGCAGCGCAAAGCAGACCAGCCAGTAGCTCGCCTGCACCACGACTGGCGCCAAATGCCATCGCCACTGCGCCGGCGCGTGCCCGGTCGTAAGCAATCGCACATAGATCCAAAGCAAAGGTCCGTAAGCGAACGCAAAATCAAACGGCAGGAATGTAAGCCAGCGATGCGCATCATACGCGCCCGCAAAACCCAGAATGTATGGTCCCAGCCGCAGCGCTAGCAGCGCGATCAACACCGCCAGTACGCGGTTCGCGCGCCGATTGCCCGCAGTGAACGCAAGCAACAATGCCAACGCGATCCCGTTGACCGCTCCGATAGCAAGGGTGACGCTCAAGACCTGCACCACGCACATCTACAACCGCGACGACTTGAAGAGAACAGGCCGCGGCTGATACAGGCCTCACACCGCACATGTTCGATCCCGCACTCTTTCTGGCCTTCCTCGCCGCCGCGACGCTGCTCACCATCACGCCCGGCGTCGACACCGCCATGGTGCTGCGCTCGGCTGCCACCGAAGGACCGCGCTCCGCACTCTTCGCCGGCATCGGCATTTCCATTGGCTGTCTCATCTGGGCCGGCGCAGTTTCGCTCGGCCTCGGCGCGCTACTGCAAGCGTCAGAACTCGCCTACACGATCCTCAAATGGACAGGCGCCGCCTACCTCGTGTGGCTCGGCCTCAAAATGCTGCTCAAGCCGCGCACCGCCTGGGCCCATCAAGATACGCCGGGCGCCAGAGGCTTCGCCGCCATGCGCGCTGGCTTTTTCACTAACATCACCAACCCGAAGATCGGCGTCTTCTACGTGACGTTCCTGCCGCAATTCATTCCGCACGGCGCCAACGTCACGCTCTACTCGTTCTTTCTTGCACTCGTGCACATCGCGCACTCGGTCGTGTGGTTTGCAGCACTCACCGCCGCCACCGTTCCGCTCGGCCGCGCGCTCCGTCGACCGAACGTCATCAAGACACTCGACCGCGTCACTGGCGGCCTCTTCATTGCCTTCGGTCTCAGGCTCGCGACCTCACGCGCGTAAGCGTTAGGCGTGCCACCACATCGAAAGCGGATAGAGCGCGATCAGCCACAACAAGCACGCCACCACGATGCGTCTGTCCGACACGGCGATCGCCAGCGCGGACACCGGAAAGAACGACCACGTGATGATGACGTGGCGCAGCGTCAGCGGCGGCATCTCCGTGAGCACGACGACTGTCGTAAACAGCGCAATGTTGCAGGCCAACACCGCGCCCAGCACAATGCGTCGCTGCTTATCGAAGTGCCCATCAAGATCGCCCCAGTCTTCGGGATCGTCCGGAAACACCAGCGACGCCGCGACGTAGTAAAGCCCCGTCACGACAAAGCCGCCAAACATCACCGGCCAACTGATCTCGATCGCGTCGCGCATCGACCAGCCGTACATCCAGAACGTCACGACATCGCACGACACGAAGAGACCAAGCAGCGCCGTCGGCCAGCCGATCCGCACCCGGTGACGCACCTTCAGCGCGCGCGCTAATCCCCCAAGCCCCGCCGCAAGCGCCAAGCCCAGCAACAACCCAAACAACGAAAAGATAAATTCAAAACCGCCCATGACGCCGAGTGCTACTTGCGCACCTTCGGTTCGCCGAGCGTCATGAAGATCACCGGGCCCTCGGTCGGCGCGCGATAAACCCCGTGTGAGCCATTCACCTTCATCGCCAGCGCAGTCATCTGCCACGCTTCTTTCTCGTCCATCTTGAGCGACTTCTCGGTCAGCTCTTCGATCCCATGCTTGTGGCCGAACCAGCGCGTGCGCTCGGCATCGTTGCGCAGACGCTGCACCACCATCGGGTGATCCCACGCCCAGCGGAAAATGTGCGTGCGCGGATTCCACGCGCCGATGATCTGGACGGGCGCGGTCACCATCGCGCCGTCCTTACGCTCGAACGTGATAATCCCGGCGTTCTGATCGACCTGCCACGGCGCAGTCTCAAGCTTCAGCTTCTTCGATAGCCAACGCTGACGATTGAGCAGATCGATCCAGCTCTCCGCATAGAAGCGATCAACATCGACTTCTTCGCCGCCCCACGGCGCCAGCTCACGCGATTGCGCGCCCGCCCCCGGCTTCGGCTCTCGTTGTCGACGCTTGGCTTCGAGCATGCGCTTCCGGAGGTTCCCCCACCCTGTGGATAAGCAATTCCCCCAGTGCGGGTAAAGTCATTTCCTAGACGTCATCCTTCTTGCGTCCACCGCGTCCAACAGTGAGCGCTTTGATGACGCCGCGCATGGTCTGGACTTCTTGCTGAGTCATCCGCGTCCGCAAGAACAACGCGCGGAGGTTGCGCTTCATCAGCGGAGCCTTGTCCATCGGGTGATAAAACCGCCCATGTTCAAGCTCTTGCTCAAGATGGCTGAACAGGCCCTCCAGCTCCTCCTGCGTCGCCGGCGGGTTTTCCGACTTGAACCAAGACGGCGCGTCCGTCTCCTGGCGCGCCTCGGCAATGGCGTACGCAAACACAGCAACCGCGTTCGCTAGGTTCAACGAGGCGAACCCAGGATTGACAGGCAGCGTCATGATCGCATCGGCGCGCGCGATCTCGTCCGTCTCCATTCCCGAAGCCTCGGGCCCGAACATCACGATCGGCCGTTCGCCCGCAGCGATCGCAGCGCGCAGCTTCGTCGCCGTCTCCCGCGGCCCCCAAACTGGCTTTTCCAAACCACGCGGTCGCGCCGTTGCGGCGACCACCAAGGTCGCATCCGCCAACGCGTCCTCGAGCTTCCACTCGACCTTTGCCGCCTTCAGCACATGGTCCGCGCCAACCGCGACCACCTCTGCCTTCGGATTCGGCCAGCGATCGCGCGGCGCCACGAGCCGCAGCGAAACCAAGCCAAAATTCAACAAAACCCGCGCAACTGCGCCGATATTTTCCCCCATTTGGGGACGCACGAGACAGACTGCGGGCCACACGTCCTCGATCGGAGGCGGCATGTTTCGTGCGCGTGTCATCGGTTGGGGCCGTATCGGAACATGTTCGCAGACGTCATTCAGCATACGAAGCCGCGCCGCAAGCGTGCGCCCGCGCAGTCATGGACCGCGCGCCACCTTGTGCTGCTTACCGTCGTCATCGCCGCAATCATCGCTGCAATTTGGCTCGCTCCAGAGATCGCCGCGCCGCCTGTGTCTATCGACACATCGCCAACGGCGCCCACACCGCAGACGCTCGCCCCGCTAAATCTCCCGCGCTCCGACATCGCGGCAGATCTCGCTCGGCCCACACCGGTGGCCCGCCGCCACGAGCCGGCGCGCCAAACCGGCATTCCGCTCAACGCCGCCGTTACCCCTACGGACGAATATGAAATTTTGAGCGCGGCCGAACTCGACGGCATCTCCCAGGCTCGAAACTAACCCCACAACCAAAGGGCGTCCCGCCGCAGTTGCGCCCCGCCGCCTGTCTGCTACCACCCGCGCCAATTCCCCGAACGCGAAAGGTACCAGGGCATGGCGAAGATCAAGGTGGACAATCCAGTCGTCGATATGGACGGCGATGAGATGACCC
>JAPLOL010000087.1 GCA_026400735.1 Alphaproteobacteria bacterium
GCTTCGGCAAAGGTCGATTCGAGTAGTGAACGAGAAGCAGAAACCGCCGTCAAAAAAGGCCCAGCGCCTGGCTGATGCGCTCAAGCGCAATATTGCGCTCCGGAAGGCGGCCAAGAAGCCGGCCGAACCTAAGAAAAACTATCGCTGAGCCATGCTTGGACGCATGGCCGCCGCCTTGCTTACGCCCCCGCCGCATCCCATAAGCGGCTCGCCGGGGGGAGCCGGCGAAAGACCCTCATGGATCGTATTGTCATCACGGGCGGCACGCCGCTCAACGGAACTATCCCGATCTTCGGGGCCAAGAATTCGGCGTTGAAGCTCCAGGCGGCGGCGTTGTTGTCGGCTGAGCCGCTGATGCTCGAAAACATGCCCGACCTCGCAGACACGCGCTTTATGGTGCAGCTGCTGAAGACGCTGGGCGTCGAGATCACCTGGATCAAAGAAACGCACACGCTGCGCATGCACGCGGCGGAGATCGTCTCGACGATCGCGCCGTACGACCAAGTGCGGAAGATGCGCGCCTCGTTCAACGTGCTCGGACCGCTTCTGGCGCGCGCCGGCCACGCGACGGTGTCGCTGCCGGGCGGATGCGCGATCGGTGCGCGCCCCGTCGATCTCCACCTCAAAGCCTTCGAGGCGATGGGCGCCGATATCGTCATTGAGCAGGGCTACGTGAAGGCCGCCGCTTTGCGCGGCCTGAAGGGCGCCGAGATCGAGTTTCCCTTCCCATCCGTTGGTGCGACCGAGCACACAATGCTCGCGGCAGTGCTCGCCAATGGCGACACGGTGTTGAAGAACGCCGCGCGCGAACCAGAGATCGCTGACCTGGCCGATTGCTTGAACGCGATGGGCGCGAAAGTTGAGGGCGCGGGCACCAGCACGATCAACATCAAAGGTGTGGCCAAGCTTTCCGGCGTGAAGCATGCAGTTGTTGCCGACCGCATCGAAGCGGGCACCTACGCGATGGCCGCCGCCGCTGTAGGCGGCAACGTGCTTTTGGAGCACGCGCGCTTCGAACACCTTGGCGCGATGTTGAAGTTCTTGCGCGCTGCGGGCGTCCGCGTTGACGCAGAAGGCCGCGGCATTCGCGTTCAGCGCGCGGTGAAGGACCGCATGAATGCGGTCGACTTCGAGACCGAGCCGTTCCCCGGCTTCCCGACCGACCTCCAGGCTCAAGCCATGGCGCTGATGTGCATGGCCGACGGCATCTCGCGGATCAAAGAAACCATTTTCGAAAACCGCTTCATGCACGTTCCGGAATTAGCGCGGCTCGGCGCAAAGATTGAAATTCACGCGAACGAAGCTGTTGTGACCGGCGTCCCGAAACTGATCGGCGCGCCAGTCATGGCAACGGATTTGCGCGCTTCGGTGAGCTTGGTGGTCGCTGGGCTTGCGGCTGAAGGCCAAACCACAGTGAACCGCGTCTATCACTTGGATCGTGGCTTCGAAAAACTGGAAGCCAAGCTGCAGGGCTGCGGCGCGCAAATCGTGCGCGAGCGAGAAGAACAGGCGGCATGACGACTGGCCTGCTCCGATTAATGGCTGAAGACGCAGGCGATCTCGATATTATCGGGGCCGCCGTGCAGGACGCGCTCGTGCGCGTCGGCGAGATCAGTTTCGACAAAAAGGCCCGCCGCTTCACGGTGATGATCAATCGCTTTCGCTGGGAAACTGCAGGCGAAAAGGGCCCGTACGAGCGCGTGCGCTCAGCGCTTTCGTTTGACGGCGTGCTCGGTGTGAAGAGTCGCCGCGTGCGCGCGGACATTGACGAAGCGCTCGCGTCGCTGCTTTCGATCGGCTTCATCCCGGAAGAAGAGCCGCCGGGTGGCGTTGTGCGCTTGTTGCTCGCAGGCGGCGGTGAGATTGCTGTCGACGTTGAGTGCCTCGACGCGGTGCTAGTCGATACCGGCCCGACCTGGTCAACGCCGCGCCGCCCAGATCACGAACAGAATTGATGGCGCAGCGATGAGCGAACGCAATCGCCTCGCGGAGATCAATCTGGACGAAGCCGCCGTTGCGCCCGCCTCGCCCAACGCCGAACACGAGCGCCGGATCGCGCTCTTCGATCTGAAGGAGTCCAACTCCTTCGCCGTCCTCAACGAAGATCGCGGCCCTTACATGTTGCTGCTCGGCATGTCCGAGGGGCGCCTCGTTCTCGACGTCAGCGACGAAGCAGGCGTGCGCATCATCCTGCACCACGCGCCGCTCGGGAGCCTGCGCAAGATCGTGAAGGACTACGCCTTCATCTGCGAGAGCTATAACGAAGCCATCCGCGACGCGCCGCCAAGCCGGATCGAAGCGCTCGATATGGGCCGGCGCGGGCTACACAACGAAGCCGCCGAAGTCCTGCAAGAACTCCTCGCTAGCCACTTCACCATCGACAACGAGACTGCGCGGCGTCTGTTTACGCTGGTCTGCGCGCTGCATGTCCGAGGCTGACGCACTGCCTCAATCGGTGCTGTTTGCCTGCACCCACAACGTCATCCGTTCGCCCATGGCGGCGGAGCTGATGCGCATGCAGTTCGGCTCAGCCGTCCGCGTCGACAGCGTGGGCCTTCGTCCGGGCGAGGAGGTTTCCTATTTGGCGGCCTTTGTGGTGGATGAGCTTGGCGGCGATATTGGCGGTTACACGCCAAAGGGCTTCGACTTCTTCGAGACGGACTATTTCGAGGGCGGCCCCTTCGATCTCATCGTCTCGCTCTCCCCCGAGGCGCACCACACGGCCCTGGAACTCGTGCCGAAACTGGCCGCAGCCGCCGAATACTGGCCGACCTTCGACCCCTCCTTGGCGGAAGGGTCGAGAGAACAGGTGCTTTTGGAGTATCGGACGGTCCGGGATGGCCTCGCCAAGCGCATCGCGACACGTTTCCCGCGCCCATCGACGGGATAGAGCGCGCCCCCTATAAGGCCCCCCGACTTAGCCGAGTCTGGGCCGAGTTCAGGAGAAAGAATGGCCAAGGAAGAACTATTGGAATTCGCCGGGACCGTGATGGAGCTTTTGCCCAAAGCGACGTTCCGGATCGAACTTGAGAACGGACACGAGATCATCGGCCACACCGCGGGCAAGATGCGCAAGAACCGCATCCGCGTGCTGGCCGGCGACAAGGTCCTCGTTGAGATGTCGCCCTATGATCTAACGAAGGGCCGCGTCACGTATCGCTTCAAGTAATGGCGTCACAACAATGAGTTCAGGCTCTCTCGATCGCGCGGTGGTGATCACCGGCGCGTCCACCGGCATCGGCCGCGCGGCGGTCGCAAAGGCGGTGCGCGAGGGCGCGCATGTCTTTGCAAGCGTGCGCAAGCAAGCGGACGCCGATGGCCTTAAGGCCGAGTTCGGCGAAGCGGTAACGCCACTACTGTTTGATGTCGCCGACGAAGCCGCCGTGCGCGCAGGCGCAGCGCAAGTCGCGGCTGCGCTCGGTAGCCGCAAGCTCTTCGGTCTGTTGAACAACGCCGGAATCGCTGTCGCCGGCCCGTTGCTACACCTCGACACTGACGAGCTGCGCAAGCAATTCGAGATCAACTTCTTCGGCGTTCACAACGTCACGCGCGCGTTCGCGGATTTGCTCGGCGCCGATAAGTCGCGCACCGGCAAGCCTGGCCGCATCGTGATGATTTCGTCAGTGGGCGGTCAAAACGGTGCGCCATTCGTTGGCCCTTACTCGGCCTCGAAGTTCGCGATGGAAGGCTATTCGCAATCGCTGCGCCGCGAACTCATGCTCTACGGCATCGATGTCATCGTCGTCGGCCCCGGCGCGATCGCAACGCCGATCTGGGACAAAGCTGGCGAGGGCGATCTCGCCCGCTTCAGCAACACGGATTACGCACCAATGCTGAAGGGCGTTGAAAACTACATGCTGGCGCAAGGACGCGCGGGCCTGCCGGCGTCGGATGTCGGTGATTTGGTGTGGTTCTGCTTTACAGATTCGAAGCCGAAGACGCGCTATCGCATCCTGCGCAACGAATTCATGGACGTGACGCTGCCGAACATGATCGGGCCGCGCGCCGTGGATAAGGTCATCGCCAAGCGGCTGGGCTTTCCGAAACCCAAATGACCCGTTTAGTGCTCGCCAGCGCGAGCCCGCGCCGGCTGGCGCTGTTGGCGCAGATCGGCATCACGCCCGACGAAGTGATCGCGGCCGACATCGATGAAACCCCGCTGAAGGACGAGACGCCGCGCAACTTAGCGCTGCGTCTTGCACGTCAAAAAGCCGAAGCGGTGAACGCCGACGGCGCCGTCATCCTTGCGGCGGACACCGTCGTCGCCGTCGGCCGCCGCGTGTTGCCGAAAGCCGAAACGGAAGCGGAAGCGCGCGAGTGTCTGCGGCTACTCTCCGGGCGCTCGCATCGCGTTTACACCGGCGTTGCTGTGAAGATGGCGAGCGCGATCCGCGATCGCCTCGTCGAAACCCGCGTTGCCTTCAAAGTCCTGAGCGCCGCCGAGATCGAGGCCTACATCGCCAGCAAAGAATGGCACGGCAAAGCCGGTGGCTACGCTGCGCAAGGTTTGGCCAGTCGCTACATCACCTCAATCATCGGCTCGTATTCGTCCGTCATCGGCCTGCCGCTCTATGAGACAGCGAATCTCATCGAGTCCGCGCGCTCATGAGCGAGCTGCTCGAAACCTGGCTCGATGCGGCCATCGGCGAAACGCGCGAGGCACTCGTGCGCGACGGCAAACCAATAGCGCTGCGCGTCACCCGCGCGAGCGACGAGGGCCGCCGCGCGCGCTGGGGCGAACTCTACTGCGCGCGCGTCCGTGAACTCGATAAGCGCCGGCGCGGCGCCTTCCTCGAACTCGGACTGCGCGACCAACAAGGTTTTCTGCCGCTTGGTGACGACGGCCGCGCGCGCATGCGCAAGGAGCGCGTAAATCTGCGCGAAGGCCAAGGCGTTATCGTCTCTGTCGGCCGTGAGGCGGCGCGCGGCAAAAATCCAGTCGTTGAGCTCACCGAAATCGGCCACGACGGCGAGGACCCACACCGCATCGGCCAGCACGAGGTGGACGAGGAGCTTCTCCTCGCCAAACCCGCACCTGATCCGCAAATCCGCGCCAAGCTTGATGCGACCATCGAAGACGCGCTCGCCCGCACCACGCCCATACCCGGTGGCGGTATGCTGACAATCGACGCTGTCACCGCACTCGTCGCCATCGATGTCGACGCTGGAGCGCGTCAAGGCAGCGGCGACCCCGAACGCTTTGCGCTCGATCTCAACGTCGCCGCGGCGCAGGAGGCCGCGCGCCAAATACGTCTCCGCAACCTCGGCGGTATCATCGCCATTGATTTTGTATCACTGAAGGCAAAGTCGCATCTCAAAGCATTAGAGGATTCAGTGCGCGCAGCGTTCAGCGGCGATCCCTGGAGCGTTCAGTTCGGTGGCCTTTCGAGGTTTGGCGTCTATGAACTCGCGCGCTCACAATTACGTTCGCCGCTGCATGAGCAGCTCCGCGATCCTGATGGTCGCTCCAGCGCCGAGACGGTCGCGCTGATGGCGCTACGCGCAATCGAGCGCGAAGGACGCGCGCAAACAGGCCGCCAAATCGCCTGCACCGTTGCGCCAGAAGTCAAAGCCTGGCTCGACACAGCCGAGATTGATTGGCGCGCGCAGCTTTCTAATCGCATCGGCATGCGCTGGGCCGTCGATGCAGCCCCGGGTCCACGCGATAAGATCGACGCGAGGGCGCTATGAGCAAGTGCGCCATCTGCGGCAAAGAACAGGACCCGAAGTATCGTCCGTTCTGCTCAAAACGCTGTGCCGACGTTGATCTTCATCGCTGGTTGAGCGGCGGGTACGCTATTCCTGCAGCCGAGGAGGACGATCCGGACGGTGAGAGTTCGACCGAGCCCAATCCGAAGGGCTAGCCGAACGTCGCCACGATCGGCACGTGATCGGAAGCCTTCTCGAGACCGCGCGCCTTCTTGAAAATATCAACGTCATTCAGCGTGTCTGCAGCTTGCGGCGAGAGCAGCAAGTGATCGATGCGAATTCCGTGATCCTTCTGCCAAGCGCCGGCTTGGTAGTCCCAGAACGTATATTTGTGCGCGGCGCCGTCAACCTGCATATACGCGTCGGTGAGTCCGAGGTTGAGCAGGGCGCGATAGGCGGCGCGCGTCTCAGGCTGAAACAGCGCATCGCCAGTCCAAACCGCTGGGTTGTGACAGTCCACGTCGCGTGAAATCACGTTGTAATCGCCAGCGATCACGAAGCGCTCTTCGTAGGTCAGCAGTTCTGACAGATGCGTCTTAAGCGCGTCCATGAACTGAAGCTTGAACTGAAATTTCTCAGTCGTGACTGGATTGCCGTTCGGTGCGTAGATCGACGCGACACGCACAGGCCCATCGGGCGCCGCAATCACGCATTCAATGTAGCGCGAGTGTTCGTGCTCTAGTCCGGGCACACCACGAATGGTCTCTTCAATGCGATGCTTCGAGAGGATCGCGACACCGTTGTAGCTCTTTTGCCCATAGGTCTCGATATTGAAGCCCATGGCTTCGAATTCCAACCTGGGAAAGCGCGGGTCCTCGCACTTGATCTCCTGCAGACACCACACATCTGCGTCCACTTCCTCGAAGACTTTCAACGCCGTGGGGAGGCGCGCGAGGATGGAATTGACGTTCCAGGCTGCAATCTTAAGGGCCATTC
>JAPLOL010000146.1 GCA_026400735.1 Alphaproteobacteria bacterium
TTCGGTGACACCGATTGCCTTGGCGCCCTCGGCGATCGAGGAGCCTTGCGACGTGAGCACTTCAACTTGTCGCAGCTTCGCGACGATCTCCTCCGGCGTGTAACGCTTCCGGGGCATGATTTCCCTCCAAAATCTCGGTCCGTCCTAACGTCAAGGTCGGACGCGTTTGAAGGGGCAGGGTCAACTGGCCGTTGGCTACTTGATCTGCTGGATCTGCCGCGCCAATCGTCCGTCGGCTTTGTGACTGGCGCGACGATCGCGAACTTCACCTGCCTCGCGGCGGCGCGTGGTGACGTGCTGCGGCGTGTCGGTTGGGATGTTGAGGCTGACGGCTTGTTCGGCGCGCCGCCCATCCACGTCGTGCTGGGTGGAGAAGCGCATTCAACCGTGTTCTCCGGCCTTCGCTACCTCGGGCTCGGCGCCAAGCGCGTGGTGAGTGTGCCGGTGAATGAGCAGGGGCTGATGAAGCCCGGCGAATTTGCGAAGGCAATCGCAAAGCTCGATGGACCGATCATAGCGATTGCGCAGGCAGGTCACATCAATTCGGGCGGCTTCGATCCGTTCAATGAGATCGCTGAAGCGGCGCACGCGAAGGGCGCTTGGTTGCACGTCGATGGCGCGTTCGGGCTGTGGGCGCGCGCATGTCCCGATCGCGCACATCTGGGGCGAGGCTTGGAATTGGCCGATTCCTGGGGCGTTGACGGGCACAAGTGGCTGCAGACGCCGCACGATAGCGCCTACGCGATTGTGCGTGATGCGGAGGCGCATCGGCGCGCGATGCTGATCGCGGCGAGCTATCTGCCGGAAGGCGAAGAGCGGCACCCCGCAGATTACGCGCCAGAGCTATCGCGCCGTGCGCGCGGCTTCGCGACGTGGGCGATGATTAAGTCGGTTGGTCGTGAGGGCATTGCGGCGATGGTCGAACGCCATTGCGCGCAGGCGCGCCGCATGGCTGAGCTTTTGAGTGCAGAAGGCGACATCGAAATCATGAATGATGTTGTTCTGAACCAAGTCGCCGTGCGTTTGGGCGCTGACATGGAAGGCGCTGCGGCCGACGCGCTGACCGATCACACCATCGCGCGTATCCAACAGGACGGCGTCTGCTTTGTTGGAGGCGCCAACTGGCGGGGGCGTCAGATTTTGCGGATCTCTGTCATCAGCGCGAACACGGCAGACGACGACATTGATCGCAGCGCTGATGCGATCATCAGCGCGTGGCGGGCCGAGAAACACGCAAACGCGCGTTAGCGCAGGGGCGATCGCGCCGTCGGCTGTAGCCGGCGGACTTCGGGCGTGGCTAGAAGCATGCCGCCTAGCTCCTCCGCAACGCGTTCGTGTGAGCGCGCCTCTGTGCGGGCGAGCGTGAGGAAAACAGTCTCGTTCTCACGGACCGGCAAGGGCGGATACGCATTCGGCGCGTGATCGGTGATGAAGGAAGCGAATGGCGCGGCTTGGCCGAGTGTCGGCATGATGTCGCGCTGGAACGCCGCGATAAAATCGGACTCTGCGTCAGGCGCCAGAAAGTAGGCGGTGGAGACGAATAGTCCTTGTGGAGTTCCCGTCCCGGCGTCCAGCGCGCCGCTCACTTGGCGTAGCTGCATGACATTGTCGGAATCGATGATCGTGGCATTGGCGGTGTCGCGATGCGCTTTCCAGACTGGGCCGCTGTAGAAGCCGTCGAGAGCGGCGAAGCGAGATTGTTCATTCGCAAAGCTGCGGATCCAAACGAAGTGGTCGAGGCGATCGCGGTCGCGGAACATCGCACGCACATGTGCGCCGAGCGCTTCCTGCGGCTCAATGAACTCGCGCTCGAAGAGCGAGATCAGCGTTTCGCGCTGACCGGGTTGAAGCGTGTAGTCGCGGAATTCAAAAATGGTGTCGGTCATGCGCGTAAGCTAGCGCGCATAAGCTGACACCATGCGTCAAGCTTTAGGCAGATCTGACTTATGGCGTTTCGCGCTCGCACGTGCCGTATCGAACCGAAAGGTTCGTGTCTTCGCCACCCGGATATTCGAAGCCTGCGTGATAGAACCAGAGCGAGCCGGTTCGGCGGTCAATGAATCCAAACCGCAGGAACCCTTGATCCTGGAGTGCGCTGATCGTGGAGTCCTCACCGTCTTCGCCGTAGTAATCGCTGTGCAACACTGAATTGGCCGTATGCCACTCGGCTTGGTCACGATCAGGGCCATCGTATGGAATTTCGCGAACTGTGTGGCCGCCGCGTTCGGCGGCGACTTGGATCCTGAAACGATTCCCCGCCTCCGCGATGAATGCCTCGGGTTCGCCGGAACTCTCCGTGTGAATGCGGCCGATGCCAGCTTTCTGAGCGACCGTGCAGAGATACGTGCCCGCAAATGGAGGCGGACGTTGCGCGTAAGCATTGGCGCAAAGCAGAGCGGATGCAGCCACGATCAATGTGAAACGGATCATCATTCAACGAGCCTTCAATAGCTCACCGCCTAAGCCGCGCTTCAGCAGTGCACTCGTCTCGCGTACGCCGAAGATCGCCGCGAACTGGCCGAAGCGGGGGCCGCTCTCGACGCCGAACAGCACTTCGTAGAGAGCCTTGAACCAAGCGCGTAGCGGCTCGAACCCGTGGTCCTTGCCGACAGCATAGACCTCGTTCTGGATCGCTTCGCCGTCCGTGATGTCGGCCGGCAGAGCATCAAGGCGCTTGATCAGGTCTTCGAACGCGGCGCGCTCCTTGTCGGTGGCGGCGCGGAATTGCTTCGTCGGCTTCACGAAATCGTTGAAGTAGGCGATTGCGTAGTCGGTGAGCTTATCGAGGAAGGGATGCGTTTGCGGTGTCGTGCCCGGCGCGTACTTGCCGATGAACGCCCACAGCAGATCCTTCGTCTCGGCGTTCGAGGCAGAGACGAGATTGGTCAGCAGCGCGAACGAGATTGGCGTCAAATTCTTCGGCGGATTGCCGGCATGGATATGCCAAGCAGGGTTCTCCAGCTGCTCGGCCGTGTTCTGGCTGTGATAGCTCTCGACGTAGGTCAGATACTCATCGACCGCCTTCGGGATCACGTCGAAATAGAGCTTCTTGGCCGTGCGCGGCTTTTGGAAATTGTAAAGCGAGAGCGATTCCGGCGCAGCGTAGGAGAGCCACTGCTCGACGCTGATCCCATTGCCCTTGGTCTTTGAAATCTTCTCGCCGTTTTGATCGAGGAAGAGTTCGTAGACGTAGTTGACCGGCGGCTCGGCGCCTAGCGCCTTGCAGATGCGCGCATAGACACCCTGGTTGGGCTGGTGATCCTTGCCGAACATTTCGAAGTCAACGCCGAGCGCGGCCCAACGCATGCCGAAGTCCGGCTTCCATTGCATCTTGGCCCGGCCGCCGGTGACTGATTGCGTGATCTCTTCGCCGTCTTCGTCGTCAAAGGTGATTGTGCCGTTTGCGGCGTCGATCTTCTTCATCGGCACGTAGAGCACGCGGCCGCTCTTGGGTGAGATTGGCAGGAAGGGGCTGTAGGTCTTGCGGCGATCTTCACCGAGCGTCGGCAGCATGATGGCCATGATCTCATCATAGGCCTTCAGCGCGTTGAGCAGCGCTGCATCGAACGCGCCTGATTTGTAGAGATCGGTCGCGGACCTGAATTCGTAGTCGAAGCCAAAGCTATCGAGGAAGGCGCGCAGGCGCGCATTGTTGTGATGCGCGAAGCTTTCGTGCGTGCCGAACGGATCGGGCACGACTGTGAGCGGCATTTGCAGATATGGCTGCAGCGCTTCCGGGTCCGGGATGTTGTCCGGGATTTTGCGCATCCCGTCCATGTCGTCCGAGACGCAGATGATGCGGGTCTTGATCTTGTCGCCGGTGAGCGCGCGGAAGGCGTTGCGCACCATCGAGGTGCGCACGACTTCGCCGAACGTGCCGATGTGCGGCAGCCCCGAGGGGCCGTAACCGGTCTCGAACGTCACCACGTCCTTCGGATGCTTCTGGTAGTGCTCGAGCACGAGACGCGCTTGTTCAAAGGGCCAGGCCTTGGCGGCGGCAGCGAGGGTAGTGAGATCAGACATCAGCGAATCCAAGTGGAGCACCGATGTAGCGACGCTGCCGCGCGAAGCAAAGCGCGCGTGTTTACTTGCTGATTTGCTGGCGTTTGCCGAAGAAGCGGTCGCGCAGGCGTCCGAGCGCGGCGCGGCGTTTGGCCAGGAAGCCCCAGCCGAACACGCCCGCAGCCACCCACATGAACCCCTCCGTTGCAAAGGCGGCGACTGTGACAACGCCGGTCCAGACCACAAGCGTAGGGTGGAAGAAGAAGTAGGTAATCGCCACCGCCGCCCACGCGCCGACCAGAATGAAGCCGGCGAGGGCGAGAATAATCCAGCGCGCTTTCATGTGCTGCTCCTTGGTTTTGACAGGTAGCAGCCACTGGTCGCGCGATCGGATGCGGGGCGTTGCGCTTTTTGTGCAGCCGGGCAGACTTTGCCGAGTCATGCGCACCCTGATCCTGCTCCGCCACGCCAAAGCCGTTCGCGCCCACGAGGCCGATAGCGACGAGGAGCGCGGCCTGACGGGGCGTGGCCGGCGCGATGCGGCCGCCGCTGGTGCGGCGATGGCGGCGGCAGGGCTGAAGCCCAGCGTTGCGCTGGTCTCGACGTCCGAGCGCACGCGCCAGACCGCGGAGCACGGATTGGCGGCGTTCGGCGCCGAGACATTCTTCGAGGATGCGCTCTATCACGCGGCGCCGGAGAGCATTTGGGATGCATTCAGCGCGAGCGATGCGGAGGGTGTCGTGATCGTTGGGCACAATCCAGGCATCGGCGACTTGGTCTCCTCGCTCGTGCACCAAGCGCACGATGGTTCGAAGCTCGCGCGCGACTTAAGCGGACATTTTCCGACAGCCGCTTTTGCCGCGTTCGAGATTAAAGGCGAGTTGATGCGCGCTGCCGGATCACGTTTGATCGCAGCGTGGAAACCATCGCGGGATCACGACGATTGAGTGGGCCACACTATCCGCTGACCGTTCGCGCCGGCCTCAGAGAGCGCTTGTGGACGGTCATCGGCTGCGTCGCCTTCCTAGTGCCCGCGATTTGGATGTGCGTGGTTGCCGTCACTCAGGTCAACGATCTCTGGACGACGATTTGTGGTTTGGTGTTGTTCGGAGGTTTCGGCGCCGGCGCAGTTTGGTTCGGCGGCTATGCCTGGACCTTCAAGACAATCTTCGATCCCATTGGCGTAACTACCGAGACCATGTGGGGAGTTCGACGTTTCGATCGCGCGCACCTTCACGGTTGGCGCTGGGGCGCTGTTGGGTCAGAAATTGTGACCGTAGAGCTATACAAGGAGGATAGCCCGAAACCATTTCAGGTATTGGTCCCGAAAGCGAACGACCTAACGATCGCGGCTTGGTTTGAAGGCACGCAAGACCTTGAGTCTGCGGAGGTAAACCAGTCGATCACTGAGATCGAAGTTGACGCGAATCTTGGCGCGACGCGAGAAGAGCGGATCAAGTCGGCTGATGCGGAAACGCTGCTACTAAAGCGCGCCTACTGGTTTTTTCTGGCGCTAACGATTTGGGTGTGGGTCTTTCCGCGACCCTATTATCTTGCCCTCGGAATTGCGATCGCGGCGCCAGTCCTGATCCTTCTCGTTACCTATCTTAGGCGCGATCGATTGCGACTTTGGCCAGGGGCGAACAAGTTTCGCGCTCAACGGGAGAATTGGTGGTTCTTTGCGTCGGCGCCACGGTCATTCGCGCCATAAACGATTGGCGGATATTAGACTGGCTTACACTAATGTTGGCCGTGCTTGTTGCGGGAACGACAATCGCTGTTGCCCTGCTTATCGTCTCCGGCGAGCGTTTCACACATCGTGATCGGGTCATCGGCGCCCTGTTAGCGGCGATTGGGTACGGTTACGGCGCTATCGTTCCGCTGAATATGTGGTTGGACCGCGAACTGCCACAGACGGTGCGAGGCGTGGTGCTTGAGCTTACGCCAGAACACGTTGTCATCGATGCGCCGGCGCCGTTCGGTGTGCAGATCAGTGAAGAGATATCGCGCGATCTTTCGGAGCGCTTGACCGTGGGCGGTCCGATTTGCATCGACCTCTACCGCGGCGCGTTCCGAATTCGCTCCTACGAAACGCGCGTTTGTGCGACGATCGACGGCGCCGTCAGTTCGGAATGAAGCGCGCGTCGCCGAGTGCTGAGTCAGCAACGGTGCGGTTGGCGTCGACGTAGGTCGTGCCATTCCATTGCGACACCGGGAACGAGAAGCCTGGCCCTCCCGTAGCGATGTCGTTGCCGTTATTGTGTTGCGTCGAGAGGACGATCGCACCGCCGGGTTGGCCTTGCCAGATTTCGCCCCAGGCGCCGTTGGTCTGGCGCATGAGGATGGTGAGCGATCCATCGCCGTAGCAGGTGAGTTGGTTCGGCCCGCCGCCGATCGTAAAGGCGACGACGCGGCCAGGGCCGCTGCCAACATCGGCGACGCTCAATTGCGGCGTGACCATTTCTTCGCACGCGTTTTGGACTTGGCCGCTCGCATTGGCGCGAAAGTTGAGCGCGGCGAGGATGGCGGTGCGTTCGGCGGCTGTGATGCCGCCGCTCTGTGCGACGGCGCCGGTGGTCTGTGCGTCAGCCTCGGTGGGGGCGGTAGCTTGCCCGCAAGCAGCCAGCGCGAAAAACAGCGAAGCGGAAATGGCGTGAACTAGTCGCATGTGGAAACTCCCCGCCGAAAGTTTTGCACGAAGGCGGGGCCGAGTCATGCTCCTCGGCCCCGTTGGCGTTAGCCTTCGATCGGATATGGTTCATCTTCCCTCGGTCGCGGGGCGCGCTCGGCGCGTCGGGCCAGTTGGATGAACTCGCGACGCCAGCCATTTTCGTCGCGACCGCGTGACGATTGCGCGAGGCGGATGACCTCGCTCCAGTCGAAATCGCGGTTCAAGTACGGATCGCCGCGCAACAACTGACCGTAGCCTGCAACGGCCGCCGCCCACCGCACGGCTTCTGGCGCCTGAGCGAGACTACGGACAGCGTCGGCGTCAGTGATTGGGCGCTCGATGAGCAACGACTCCTGTTGGCCGGGGAGTTTGTAGCGAATGCGCAGGAAGGCGATTTCGCCGGTGTTGCGCGTGATCGCTTCCTGCTCGCGTTGATAGCGCAGCGGTTCGGTGAAGGTCGGGCCGCCCACTGGCGTGATCTCGTAGATCGCAGTGACGGAGTGACCCGCGCCGATTTCGCCGGCGTCGACGCGGTCGTTGTTGAAATCCTCGCGGCGCAACGCGCGTGTTTCGTAGCCGATCAATCGATATTCGGCGACGCGCTCTGGGTTGAATTCAACCTGGATTTTCACGTCGTCGGCGATCGGGAAGAGCGCGCCGTTGACTTGTTCGCCGAGTACACGCTGCGCCTCCGCTTCAGAGTCGATGTAGGCGGCGACGCCGTTGCCGTTCTGCGCAAGGCGCTGCATCAACGCGTCGTTGTAGTTTCCTTCGCCGAAACCAAGCACCGACAAGTAGATACCGGACTCGCGCTTGCGCTCGATGAAATCCTGCAACTGTTCGGTATCAGTGATGCCAACGTTGAAATCGCCATCCGTCGCGAGAATGATGCGATTGACGCCGTGCGGGTCGAGGTTCTCTTCGGCGAGGGCGTAGGCAAGTTCCAAGCCTTCGCCGCCCGCGGTAGAGCCGCCGGCGTGCAGACTACTCAGCGCATCGCGAATGCGGCGCTGGTCATCGCCGCGCGTCGGTTCAAGCACGGCGCCTGCTGCACCCGCATAAACGACGATTGAAATGTGATCGTCTTCCGTCAATTGCTCGGTGAGCATACGGAAGCCGTCGAGTGCGAGGGGCAGCTTGTTTTGATCGCTCATCGAGCCTGACACATCGATCAGTAGCACGAGATTAAGTGGCGGCCGTTCTGCCCGCTCGATGTCGTAACCTTGCAAGCCGATGTGAACGAGCTGACGGCCTTCGGCCCATGGAGAGGGCGCTACGGAAATCGTTGTAGAAAATGGCTCTTCGCGCCGGGTTGGCGGTGCGTAGTCATAATCGAAATAGTTGATCAGCTCCTCGATCCGCACGGCATCCTGCGGGGGCAAGCGTCCTTCGCTGAGGAAGCGGCGTACGTTTGAATAGGAGGCGGTGTCGACATCGATAGAGAACGTCGAAACCGGTTCTTGCGCTGCAAGATGGATCGGATTCGGGACCGTGTGCTCGTAGCGTTCTGTGTCCGCAGCGCCCGTCGGCGCTTCTTCTGCGACAGAATAGTTCGCCGCGCTTTCATCGTACGTGGATGAGCTCTCACCGCATGCGCTAAGCGCAAGCAGTGCAGCGGCGCAAGCCGCATGCAACAATTTCATGATGTGTCTCCTCGCACGCAGACGCTCTCACGAACGCGTGAGTTCGTCATCGACGAGCTATGCAGAGGTTCGAGTCAGAATTTCATAGCACGTTGCACGCACGCCACTCCGCGTGTGGCGGTTGTACAAGATGAGCTTCACGTAAATGCCATAGCTCGCGGCGCGCTATGATAATTTGCTTGAGCTACTGGCTCGCCCACACGATGCGCGCAATCCATTCAATGTCGGCGGCGGCAAGTTCCCGCGGTTTGTGAGCGGTGTTTAGCGAAACGAGTTCGATCATCTGATCGTTCTTGCGACCGAGCACCTTTGCCATCACTTCGCCCGCGCGCGTACGGACAACAACACGATCGCCGCGACGCACGGCTGCGCCTGGCTGCACGATGACGACATCGCCGGCGCGATACATCGGCTCCATAGAGTCGCCTGCGATCTCAAGCGCATAGACGCGGTCTTCGCCCAGGTCAGGAAAATGGACGGTCTCGCCTGCACCGACAGGAAAGCCGTTCTCGTCGAAAAATCCATCGGCGCCGGCGCGCGCCATGCCGACGATTGGAATTGCCCGTCCGGACGCTCCGGTGCGGCCGGCAAGAAGCGCGGCGAACTCGTCCCAGTTGGTCTCGGCCGCTGCGAGCGCGCGCGCGATGCTTTCGGTCGAGGGCCAGCGCGCTTTGCCGTCGGGCGCTTGGCGCTTGGATTTGTTGAACGTCGTTGGGTCGAGCCCAGCGGCGCGCGCGAGGCCGGAGGCGCTCATGCCCTTACGGGCGGCCAAGGCGTCGATCGCGCGCCAAATTTGGGCGTGGTTCATGGGGACGACTTATAGCCGACCTAAAAGGACTGGCAACCCATATATAGGAATAAAGTCCACGAACGCTTGGTTCGCAAGGGTATCAGGCGACAGCCAACGCAGAATCTGTAAAGCGCAACGACTGTGACTTCTCCGCACGACCTCGTAACGCGCGGCCTGCGCCTGATCGACCCTGAGACGGCCCACCATGCCGCGCTCTGGGGCCTCCGCGCGCGCCTCGGTCCTCGTGCGCGCGCTGATCGTTGGCCGCGGTTGAAGACGACGTTTGCTGGACTTGAGTTGGCGAACCCCATCGGAATGGCTGCGGGCTTCGACAAGAATTGCGAGGTTCCCGACGCCCTGTTGCGATCTGGGTTTGGCTTCGTGGAGTGCGGCACCGTCACGCCGCTGCCGCAAGAGGGCAATCCAAAGCCGCGCATCTTTCGGCTGAGCGAAGACCGCGCCGTCATCAATCGCTTGGGGTTCAACAACAAAGGGCTCGATGCGTACGCTGATCGCCTCGCAGCGCGCGACCGCATGCAAGGTATCGTCGGCGCAAATGTCGGCGCCAACAAAGAGAGCGCCGATCGCGCAGCAGACTACGTGCTGGGAATGGGGCGCGTGTGGAAGCACGCGTCGTATGTGGCGGCGAACATCTCTTCACCGAATACGCCGGGCTTGCGCGGCCTGCAGGAACGCGGAGCCCTGGAGGATTTGCTCGGGCGTCTTCGTGAGGCGCGCGAACCGTTGACGACGGCGCACGGACCGCGTCCGCTATTTCTGAAAGTGGCGCCGGATCTTGACGACGTTGCGATTGGCGATATCGCCGACATTGCGATCAGCCACGATCTGGATGCTCTCATCGTCTCCAACACGACGTTGCAGCGTCCGCAGCATCTGACGTCCGACAATCGCGAAGAGCAGGGCGGGCTTTCCGGTCAACCGCTATTTCAGATTTCGACGCATGCGTTGCGCCTATTTGCGCAAGCGCTGAATGGCCGTTTGCCGCTTATCGGTGTTGGCGGTGTCGAGAACGGCATGACGGCGCTAGCGAAGATCAAAGCTGGCGCAAGTGCAGTGCAGCTCTACTCCGCCATGGTTTTTCAAGGCCCGAGTCTGGTTGCGCGCATACTCGATGAACTCGACGGCCTGCTCATGGCCGAAGGCTTCGATCATGTCTCGGAAGCTGTGGGGGTAGAGCGCGCTTAAGAGCGCGCGATAACGCTGCGGTGCATCGAGTCCGTACGCTGGCGCACGTCAACGAGCAGGCGGCGCAGGTCGCCGTTAAACTCGGTGTCTAGCTGGCGCAAGAAGATGCGTTGCTGAACTTGGCTGAGCCAAAGTGCATCGGCGCCGACGGCGATGTCGGTCACGCGCCAGCCGCGATCCGAACGCAGCACTTTCCAGCGCACAGTTGACGGATCGCCGCCACGAGGACGGATGGTGCTGATAACCTCGACCACGGAAGCCGAAGTTTGCTCGGAGCTCGACACGCTGATCGACGCGCCGTTAAAGCGCGAGAACTGCGTTTGGTAGTTGGCGATCGCGAATTGCTCGAACGCGGCCAGCCAATCGTTGCGCAATGTCGGATCGGCTTCGAGCGCGCCGCGATAACGGCCGAGCACGAAGAGTCCAATCCGGCGCGTGTCGGCGAACTGCCCCATCAGCTGACTAAATTGCTGTTCGCGTTGTGTGGCCGATGCCGCGCCTAAGGCTGCGAGCGCGCGTGTAGCGTTGTCGCGAACGAACGTCTCTGCATCCGCGTTACGCGCCGCATACGCATCCGGCGCAACCGCGAGCGCGCCGAGGCCTAGCAAACCCGACAAGAACGTGGCGCGGGTAACGGGACGGGTGGTCACGACAAATCTCTCCTTCAGTCCTGCGTCGAGGTGGGAAGCGCGAGCGCCTCCGTGAAGACTACGGAATTCTCTGCCTCGTGGATTTGATCCGCCTGTGGCTGAATTGCTTCAGCGGACGCGCCTCCATTTGGCGTGTTTGTTGCCGGCTCTTCATCTATGTCGTCGAAGTCAGGCGAATCTTCGGCATCTGCGCGTCCGTTTTGGATCGCAGCTTCGCGAGCGACTTCGTAAGTGGCGCGATACGTCAGATAAAGATCGCCGCCTTGCGCTTCCATTGAATCGATCGGATCAAGCAGCACTTCGCGCTGCGCAACGCCTGCAATGACGGGGCGTGCGGCGCGCGCCGTGTCGACATCGTCAAAATCCGCCCACGTCAACGGATCGAACGCAACATCGACGACGTCTCCGAAGCCATCGCGAACTGTCGTCGGTCCTAGCAGCGGTACAAACAGATAGGGGCCGGACGGCACGCCCCACACGGCAAGCGTTTGACCGAAATCTTCTTCGTGGCGTTCAAGACCCATGCTCGTCGCTGGATCGAAAATGCCGACGACGCCGATTGTGCTGTTGATAGCGAAGCGTCCAACGGTCGTGCCGGCGCGATTAACTTCGCCCTGCAAAACATCGTTCGCGAAAATCACTGGGCCTTTGAGATTGCGCAGAAAATTCAACACGCCGGTACGCAGCGGGCGGGGCGTCACCGCGCGATAGCCGCGCGCGACTGGCTCAAGCACTGCGTGATCGACGGCTTGGTGAACGCCGAACAGTCCGCGGTTGAAACCTTCCCACGGATCGCCCGTGTCAGCGGCCGGCTGAACGGTGCTCTCCGGCGCGGCGTCCTGAGCGGACGCCAGCGTCGGGACGGCCAGGCAGGCCGCCAAAGTCAGTACAGAAACTAGTCCCCGCATGTTCGGACCCCCTTAGGTCCAGCGCAGATAATGCCGGGGTAGGGTTAATCAACTTGCCTGTTTCGGGCCTGAACGG
>JAPLOL010000040.1 GCA_026400735.1 Alphaproteobacteria bacterium
TGTTCGTTCTGCGCAAACGCGGGCGACGCCGCCAAGCTCACGCACATCGCCAAAGCCGTCAAAAGCCGTGTCATCTCTGACCTCCGCCGCGCGAGCATGAAGCACGCTCGCGCGGTGTCAAAATACGACCTTGTTAGCTTAGCGCTTGCTGAACGGCTCAACTGGCGTGCTGGGGCCGAGGATCATGGACGCGTCTTCCTCGAACCCAGGATGGTTCGTCGGATCGACCACGTAGGTCGCGCCATTCGCAGCAGGCTCAAGCGGGGCATGCACGCGCGGCTCAGCCGCAACAGCCTTCCCGGCGCCTAATCCCGCAACCACCGCCGCTAGCGCGATCCCCACCGGCCGCAGCGTTGATTGTTCTTCCTTCTTGGGGTGCGATCGCAGCATCACACGCTCCTCGTTTTCGCCCTCAAACCCGCCGTCCCACCATTGGAACGAAACGAGTACAGCACCGAGTCCGCGTCGGCAACATGGCTGAAACGATTATCCCCGCCTTAGTGTCGCCGCGCTTGCGGCGAGTCAGACACAGGGCTTAACAAGCGCTCATGGCTCAGCGACCGACTGGCGGGAAGAAAAGCGATCAAAGCGCGCGCGCCATTCGCTTTCGTCAAAAGCATCTTCTGGCCATAGCGGACCTGGATCGTTTCGAAGCCGAGAACCTGCTCGACCGGGCCGAGAAATTCGCACCGCTCCTCGATGAAAAGATCAAGAAGCTCGACACCCTCCGTGGCCGGACTCTGATCAATCTCTTCTTCGAAAATTCCACAAGAACGCAAAGCTCGTTCGAGTTGGCTGGCAAGCGCATGGGCGCCGACGTCGTCAACATGAGCGTTAAGAGTTCAAGCGTCGCCAAAGGCGAAACGCTGATCGACACCGCGGCGACGCTCAACGCGATGCGCCCCGATCTTCTCGTTGTGCGTCACGGCTCATCCGGCGCCGCCGAATTGCTCTCACGCAAAGTCGACTGCGCCGTCATCAATGCCGGCGACGGTAAACACGAACACCCGACGCAAGCTTTGCTCGACGCCTTCACTATCCGCTCACGCCTCGGCGACATCGAAGGCCTCACGGTCGCAATCTGCGGCGATGTTCTGCACAGCCGCGTCGCCCGCTCCAATGTCGCGCTGCTCACGCTACTCGGCGCCCAAGTGCGCCTCATCGGCCCGCCAACACTCATGCCTGCCGGCGCTGAGAAATGGGGCGCAAAAGTCTTCCACGACATGCGCGCTGGTTTGAAGGACGCGGATGTTGTCATGATGCTGCGCTTGCAGCGCGAGCGCATGGACGGCGGCTTCTTTCCATCAGCGCGCGAATATTTCTGGTTCTACGGCCTCGATGAGGAAAAGCTCCGCATCGCCAAGCCCGGCGCGCTCGTCATGCACCCCGGCCCGATGAACCGCGGCGTCGAGATCGACAGCTCCGTCGCCGACAATCCAAACGTCTCGCTGATCGAAACCCAAGTGCGCATGGGCGTCGCGGTTCGAATGGCAGTGCTCGAAGCGCTCGCCGAAAGCGGCGCCAATCAGGAGCCCGCTTAATGTGGATGTTCCTGCTTTGGTGGCTGGTCGACGATCACCTCGCCGCAGCGCTCAACGCGCCCGGCCTCGGCACGCTGCCGATCTGGGTGCCGTTCATCATCGCGCTCGCCTTCTCAACGACACTGAACGTAGCGGTGAAGCGCAATCGGCATGACTAAGATTACGCCCTCCGCCTTCGACAAGCTCAGGCTGACGCTGAAGTTGGAAATGCGTCACGCTGAGCCTGTCGAAGCGCGACGTCACGGAGCTTTGACGTGACGAAGCCAACCCTCATCCGCAACGCCAAGCTGATCGATCCTGCCAAGAACAAGGTCGAAGACGGCGCCATCCTGTTCGCCGACAGCATCCTCGACATTGGCAACATCAGCGGCGCGCCTGAGGGCGCCGATATCATCGACGCTGACGGCGCACACGTTGCGCCCGGCCTCATCGATATGCGCGTCGTCATCGGCGAGCCAGGCGCCGAGCACAAAGAGACATTCAAGTCGGCGGGACGCGCAGCAGCCGCAGGCGGCGTCACCACCATGGTGATGATGCCGAACACGACACCTGTGCTCGACGATCAAAGCTTGATCGACTTCGTGCTCCGCCGCGGCATCGATCGCTCCGGCGGCGTTCGCATTTTGCCGGCCGCCGCGCTCACCCAGCATCTCGACGGCGAGCTGATGACCGAGATCGGTCTCATGGCCGAAGCCGGCGCCGTGCTCTTCACCAACGGCGACAAACCGATCCACAGCTCGCGCACACTGCGCCGCGCTCTCTCTTACGCCACCATCTTCGACGCCCTGATCGCGCACCGCCCCGAAGATCCGTATCTCGCCGAAGGCGGCGTCATGCACGAAGGCGAACTCGCCGCGCGCCTCGGCTTGCCTGGCATCCCCGCCGCCGCCGAAGTCATCATGGCCGAGCGCGATCTCACGCTCGCCGAGCTCACCAACGGCAAACTCCTTCTCGATATGCTGTCGTCGGCGCAAACGCTGCCAACGTTGAAGCGCGCCAAGAGCCGCGGCGTGAAAGCCTTCGCAAGCGTCAACGTCCACCACCTCGTGCTCAATGAGAACGACGTCGACGGCTATCGCACCTTCGCTAAGCTCTCGCCGCCACTGCGCAGCGAAGACGATCGCGTCGCGCTCGTACAAGCCATCAGCGACGGCCTCATCGACGTCATCGTTTCCGGCCACGACCCGCGCCCCGCCGAAGACAAGCGCCTGCCTTACGAAGAAGCCGCCTTCGGCGCCGTCGGCCTCGAAACGCTGCTCCCAGGCGCGCTCACGCTCCACCACAAGGGCGACGTCCAACTCAACACGCTCTTCCGCGCCATGACCCAGCGCCCGGCTGAGCTGCTAAAGCTCCCGCAAGGCCGCCTAGCCAAGGACGCGCCCGCAGACATCATCCTGATCGATCTCGGCGCGCCCTTCCGTCTGGACAGCGACAAGCTGCGCTCCAAATCCAACAATTCACCGTTTGACGAGAAGCTCATGCAGGGCGCCGTGAAACGGACATTCATTGCCGGCAAAACGGTCTTCAACGGCTGATCTCGGAGGGTCACATGCGCAAACTTCTTCTCGGCGTCGCACTGCTAACCCTTGCCGCGTGCGGCACGACTTCAGGTGGCGGCTCCAACCCAGTGCCGCCGCCCTTCAATCCGGGCGACCCGGGCCCCGGCGGCAATACGCCTCCGCCGATCCCGCTCGACGGGCCCATCATGTATAATTGCAGCAACGGCCAACAGATCGTCGTCGACATCGACGGCAACAACGCGCGCGTCCAAATCGTCGGCGGGACGTCGATGGTGCTGCCGGGCGCAGGCGACGGTTACTACACCAACGGCCGCTACGGCTTCCGCGGCGGCGGCGCCAACGGTCAATGGGAAGTCGGCCGCGCGGCTGCGGCAAGCTGCACCGGCAGCTAACGAGGCACGGAGCGGGGGCTCATGGCGGAAGAAGCGAACAACGAGCGCGTGAACAACCTCGTCGCGCTTTCGATCGCGGTCTGGGCGGCGTTCGTCGCCATCACCGCGATCAAAGGCAGCAACGTCGAACAGCAAATGGCGCACGCCGAGGCCGAGCGTAACAATAGCTGGGCTTGGTATCAGGCCGTCCGCGTGCGCGAAGACATGGCGACCTACCAACTCGCCAACTTGCAACGCGAAGCGCGCCATCGCCCGGACGCGCAACTCCAAGCCGAGATCACCGAACAGATCGCCGAAGTCGGCCGCGTCCGCGAACGCAAAGACGAAGTCCAGGCGCGTGCGACCGCCGCCGAAGCCGAGCACGCACGGCTCAGCGTCTTCGACGATCAATACGACATATCAAGCGCGCTCATCTCAATCGCCATGGCGATCCTGGCTGTGTGCCTGCTCGTGCGTCTCCAATGGCTCTTCTGGTTCTCTTTGGCGCCCGGCCTACTAGGCATGGCGTTCGGTCTCACCGCGATGCTGCAAATACCGGTTCAAGTCGGTCAGCTCATCGGCTGGCTCGGCTGACATCGCAGCGCTTCGCTCAAACTCTCCTCTCCACAGGCGCGCTTTCGCCTGTTAGGAAACTCCTGTGCTGCCACTTTATTTCATTCTCGCCGCTGTCGGCGGTTACCTGTTGGGCTCTGTCCCGTTCGGCCTCGTGATCACGAAGGCTGCTGGACTTGGCGACATCCGCTCGATTGGCTCCGGCAACATCGGCGCGACGAATGTTCTGCGCACTGGCCGCAAAGACCTGGCGCTCGCCACGCTTTTGCTCGACGCAGGCAAGGCTGGCATCGCGCTCCTCATCGCGCGTTGGCTCAGTGACGGTATGCCTCAGCAGACGTTGATCGAGCTGACTGCTGGCACGGCCGCCTTCGTCGGCCACTGCTTCCCGGTGTGGCTGAAGTTCAAGGGCGGCAAAGGCGTCGCGACGTTCTTCGGTCTGCTCTTCGCCGGCTATTGGCCGCTCGCATTGTTGGCTGGTGTCACCTGGCTCGCGATCGCGACGATCTTTCGTTACTCCTCACTCGCAGCTTTGGTTGCCGTCGGCATAACGCCGATCGCCGCGCTCGTTGCCGGCGTTCCCGAGCACGCCGCGTTCACCGCCGCCATAGCGATCCTGATCTTTTGGCTTCACCGCGCCAACATCGCGCGCCTGCGCGCGGGCACAGAGCCGCGCATCGGCGACAAGAAAAAAGACGAAGAGGCGCCTGCCGCCGCAGCTCCGGAGCCGCCGTCCGCCGTGGTCGCCGCCGCGCCGCTCGTTGCCGAGACGACGCCGCCAATCGTCCCAGCCGAACCAACACCCGAAACATGACGCGTACGCTGTCGCGTCCTGAGCTCATCGCTTGGACGCGGCTGGCGCGCACGCCGCGCATTGGTCCGCTCACTTTCAATCGTCTTATCGCGCGCTTCCGCACCGCATCCGCCGCGCTCGAAGCTTTGCCGCGCGTATCGAACCTCACTGCGCCGCCCGAAGACAAAGCCCACGGCGAGATCGAAGGCGTCGAAGCGCTCGGCGCGCGTCTCATCGCGTGCTGCGAACCCGACTACCCGCCACTCCTCGCACAACTAGATGCACCGCCGCCCGTCATCGCCATACGCGGCGATCCGAATTGGCTGAAGAAGCCAACCATTGCGATCGTCGGCTCACGCGAAGGGTCCGGCTCGGCACTCATTTTCGCTGAACGCTTGGCCGCAGACCTCGGCAAGGCCGGTTTCACAGTGGTCTCCGGCCTTGCCCGCGGCGTCGACGCCGCCGTCCACCGCGGCTCACTGGAAACCGGCACAGTCGGCGTGCTGGCCGGCGGTCTCGATCACCCTTACCCGCCACAAAACCAAAACCTGCACGACGCCATCTGCGAGCGCGGCGCTGTCGTCAGTGAAGCCCCACTCGGCACTATCGCACGCGCCCGCGATTTCCCGCGCCGCAACTCGATCATCTCCGGCGTCTCGCGGGGCGTTGTCATCATCGAAGCCGCATTGCGATCCGGCTCACTCATCACAGCGCGCGCCGCCGCCGATCAGGGCCGCGACGTGATGGCCGCCCCCGGCTCGCCTCTCGACCCGCGCGCACGCGGCTCGAACGCGCTAATCAAACAAGGTGCGACACTCATAGAAGACGCAAACGACGTCATCGCCGCCCTCGGCGAAAGCGCTCCACCTTTGCGGCCGCTCTCGTCCGGTCCGCTGTTTGCCGATCTGGAAACACCAGCGCTGCCGCCCGGCTTACCCAAGAAGATCGCGGCGTTACTCTCGCCCACGCCAATTCACGTCAACGACCTTGCACGTCTCGTTGAAGCGCCCGCCGGCGCGGTGGCTGCCGCGCTGACCGAACTTGAACTCGAAGGCCGCGCTGCATCTTTGCCCGGTGGCTACGCAGCCCAAGCCCGCGCGGCGTTCAACTAGCCGTCAAAACTCACCCTCCAGCACCGAACAAGCCGCAAGCAACCGTTCGGCCGTTCGAGGCAATCCCGCCTGGCGAGCCATTGCCGCGAGCTGGCCGACTATGTCGTGGATATATTCCGCGACTTGGCTCCGCGACGGCGCTGGGCCACCGTGCTCATCTTCGTCGTCTTCCACGGGCACGGCCTCATAATACAACTTATCCTTGCATGTAGCATCCTGTGGTTGCGCACGCTAGATTTATGAATGCGGCGCTAACAGACTGAACTGCAAAGGAAAATTAGGTTCGCTCTCGCATAAGTGGCGTCCCGTTCCCATCTGGGCGCGTTGACACTGGGGGACATGCCCCCCAGTTTCCGGCCCGTTTTTCCGCGAAAGCCCCCGTCCAGAATGAACGTCGTTGTCGTCGAATCCCCGGCTAAGGCCAAGACAATCAACAAGTATTTGGGCAAGGACTATACGGTCCTGGCCTCGTACGGTCACATCCGCGACCTCCCGGCCAAAGACGGCTCGGTGAAGCCCGACGACGATTTCTCCATGGCCTGGGAGATCGACCCCAAGTCCTCGAAGCACGTCAAAGCCATCGCCGACGCGATGAAAGACGCCGACCACCTCATCCTCGCAACCGACCCTGATCGCGAAGGCGAAGCCATTTCCTGGCACGTCCTGGAAGCGCTGAATCAGAAGAAGGCGCTGAAGGGCAAGACGGTCAACCGCGTCACCTTTAATGCCATCACCAAGCCAGCCGTGTTGGCCGCCATGGCCGCCCCGCGCGACATCGATATGGAGTTGGTGGACGCCTACCTCGCCCGCCGCGCCCTCGATTATCTTGTCGGCTTCACGCTCTCGCCGGTTCTGTGGCGCAAGCTTCCTGGCTCACGCTCGGCTGGCCGCGTCCAATCGGTGGCGCTCCGCATCATCGTCGACCGCGAAGTCGAAATCGAAAAGTTCAAAGCGCAAGAATACTGGTCCGTCGACGCAACGATGATGACCCCGCGCAGTGAGAGCTTCACGGCGCGTCTCTCCGCCTTCCAAGGCAAGAAGCTGAAACGTCTCGACATCGAGAACCAAGAGACTGCTTTCGCCGCACGTGATGCGGTGAAGAACGGCAAGTTCACGGTCAGCGCCGTCGAAGCCAAGCCGATGAAGCGCAACCCGCCGCCGCCATTCACGACGTCGACGCTGCAACAAGAAGCCGCTCGCAAGCTCGGCTTCAACGCCTCGCGCACGATGCAAACCGCGCAACGCCTCTACGAAGCCGGCCACATCACTTACATGCGTACTGACGGCGTCAGCATGGACGAAGGCGCGATCCGCGAATTGCGCACCGCCATCGGCGGCCAGTTCGGCAACAATTACGTGCCCGCCGAACCGCGCAAGTACGTGTCGAAGATTAAGAACGCGCAAGAAGCGCACGAAGCGATCCGCCCGACTGATCCGACCAACACGCCGCAACAGCTCCATCTCGATGGCGATCAAGCGCGTCTCTACGACCTCGTCTGGAAACGCGCCGTTGCCTCGCAAATGGAAGCGGCCTCGCTCGAACGCACCAGCGTCGATTTCACCGAGCCGACCGGCAAAGTCGAACTTCGCGCCACCGGCCAAGTCATTCTCTTCGACGGCTTCTTGAAACTCTATCAAGAAGGCCGCGACGACGAGGAAGACGAAGAAAACCGCCGCTTGCCGCAACTGAAGCAAGGCGAAGCCATCGCCGTGCAAGACGTGAAGGCCGATCAGCACTTCACGGAACCGCCGCCGCGTTATTCCGAAGCCAGCCTCGTCAAGAAGCTCGAAGAGCTCGGCATCGGCCGCCCTTCGACCTACGCGGCGATCCTCGAGAAGCTGCGCGAACGCAATTACGTGAAGATGGAAAAGAACCGCTTCACGCCGGACGATCGCGGCCGTCTCGTCATTGCCTTCCTCGAAAACTTCTTCAGCAAGTATGTCGAATACGATTTCACCGCCGACCTCGAAGGTCAGCTCGACCAAGTGTCGGCTGGCGAACTCTCCTGGAAGAAGCTGATGCGCGACTTCTGGAAGGACTTTAACGGCGCCATCACCGACATCGGCGATCTGCGCATCACGCAAGTGCTCGACACTTTGAACGAAGTGCTGGGCTCGCACATCTTCCCGCCGCGCGAAGACGGCAAAGACGCGCGCCTCTGCCCGCTCTGCAATGTCGGCCAGCTCTCACTGCGCCTCGGCAAATACGGCGCCTTCGTCGGCTGCTCGAACTATAACGGCGAACCGCCGTGCAAATTCACACGTCCGCTCGCTGGCGGTGAAGAAGGCCAAGCCATTCCGTCAGACGGCCTGCCAGTTGGCGACGGCCCGAACGGTCCGATCCTTTTGAAGAGCGGACGCTTCGGCGCGTACTTCGAAACGCCGAACCCGGCAGATCCTGACAAGCCAAAGCGCGCCAGCGTGCCGAAAGGCCAAGCGCCGACCGATGTCACGCTCGAAACCGCAATCAAATTGCTGTCGCTGCCGCGCGAAGTCGGCATGCACCCGAGCGAGAACGAACTGATCGTCGCCAACATCGGCCGTTTCGGTCCCTACATCAAAATGGGCAATCTCTACGTGAACCTGCCCGGCGCCGACGACGTGCACGAAATTCAAATGAACCGCGCCGTAGCTCTGATCGAAGAGAAAAAAGCCGGCGGCGCCAAAGGCCGCTTCGGTCGCGCGCCTGCACCGCCGATCAAAGAACTCGGTGAAAGTCCCGTGACAGGCAAACCGATCCGCGTCCTCAACGGCCGCTACGGTCCCTACATCACCGACGGCGAAACCAACGCCAACACGCCAAAAGACAAAAAGCCCGAAGACATCGAAGTCGACGAAGCGCTCTCTCTCCTAGCCGCGCGCCTCGAAGCCGGCGGCGGCAAAAAGAAAAAGAAGGCGCCAGCGAAGAAAGCCGCCGCTCCGAAGAAGGAAGCTGCGCCAAAGAAGGCTGCTGCGAAGACGGCAAAGAAGTCCGCGGCCAAGAAGGCGCCAGCGAAAAAGGCTGCTAAGAAGGCGTAATGCCCATCACGTAGGAGACTGCGGTGGATGTCATCCTCCCTCCAGACGCGCCCACGATTGTGCGAGCGCTCTTCTGGGGCGCTGCAATTGGCGCACTCTTTTCCATTGTCGCCACCGCACGCTATGCAGCAGCGCAGCACCGCTTCAAAGTACGCAACTACTTTCGACCGCACCTGCTGCTCGCAGTCGGAACAGCGCTAAGTTGTCTCGCTGTCGTGCTCCTCACGGCGCATTGGGCCAGCCACCTCGGCGGAGTTTCGAACTTGGGCGTCGCCGCTGGTTTGAGTGGTGTAGCGCTGCAGCTGCTTGGCGCGCTCGAAATGAGCCGCAGAGGCCAACCGCGCTCCCCAGCACATTTTCGCGACACAAAGCGCGCCCTCAAAGAGGAAGCCGAGCGGCCATCCGCGAAGAAGATGTGACGGTTTTTCGTTCTATCGCCTCCTACAAGGTCGGAGAGCTCTCCCCCTCGTAGGCCAGAGGTGACACACTCCCCACATGGCGAAGAATCGACCACCAGCCCCCGAAGCCCTCACCCGCGAACGCGTTCTTGAGGCGATCCGCAAAGCCGGCGGCAAGGCGCAGAAGCGCGACATCGCGCACGAACTCGGCATCGGCCCCGATCAGAAAAAAGAGCTGCGCCACATCCTGCGTGAGCTGGAAGAGTCCGGCGCGCTCGGCCGCACC